>NZ_JAPHNC010000008.1 GCF_026241255.1 Helicobacter sp. MIT 21-1697
GTTTTCAAGAACATCATCATCTTTACTGCCTAATTGAGCTCCTACAATACCAGAACCAGAATTAAAACTATCCCAAGCATAACCTACACTAAGATAAAGTGGGATATTTTGAGTGAGGAGATTGACCCCAGCACTTATGCGCAAATCATCCATTACAAATGTATCGTTTTTAGCCCCATCTCTTTTAGTCTTACCCAAACCAATATCAAGTCCAAATTGGAGCAAAATTCTTTCATTGGCATAGGTATCCATACCCCATAGGGCAAGGTAACCACCTGTATTGGTAATGTCTTTTTCCCCGCTTGGCTGTTGGAGGCTATATATGCCACCTAAGCCAATTCTTGCTATATGATAATCATCTGCAAATGCACATACTGCACCAAAGAGAGAAAAGCTTAAGAATATTTTGCGTAAATATTTCATTGCTCACCTCTCGGATATTACCATTTAAACCATTTTTTAATTTTTTTGCCAATATCATATACCTGATAAGCTGTGTATCCTACTTTTATAGCAGTAAGGATAACTCCCTCACCCTCTGTCTCTGCCATTTCCTCATCACTCAAGGCTTCTACATTAATGTTATTAATGTTTTGTGCTTGAGTGTTAAAGAGAAACTCTTTATCAGCTTTTGATAAAGCTACATTTTGCACACTCTTTTTGTGAGTAGATTCAACTGCACATAGCGGACTTAAACTGATTCCAAGGCATAAAGCCAATGTTATGATGTGTTTTTTCATAACCAAATCCTTTATTGTGAATTTGTCCTTAAACTTCAAAATATTCTTTCAAAGCTTAAGGACATTTCACATTCTATAAAACAAAGTTTAAAGTTTTATTAAATTATTGAAAAAATAATTTTTGTAATATTGAGAAGTCGGATAAATATATAAATATTATGAAGATTCTAAAAAAAGAAAGCATTATAAATTTCCCTAAGGCATTATAGAATCTCATAAAATGTTACGATTTAACCCAATAAGTTTTCAAGGCTTATGCCGCATTCAAGCATAAAAGCGTAGTCTCTGCGCGGAGGCAGAGTAGAGGTTGTCGCGTTATGATAAGCAATGGCATTAAGTCGCACATATATATCACTCTTTTTATGGTAAGTCTCCCCTCGTTTAAAGCGCATACCTAGAAAAGTATCAACGCGATAGCTTCTGTCAATATGGCTTGTTTCTCTCTCAAAGCCTTTATTGACGCTTTCATTGATGTAGTCTCGCAGGATATTTGCGCCCATTCCCACTCCCACCTCTAGCACTATGCTATCACTTATGTTTGCATAATAAGCCATAGCAGGACCTATGAAGAGTTGGCTTACATTGAGGCTTGTATCGTTGTATTCGCCGATTCCATATCGTTCCCACTGCGCTTGAATATAAACAAAAAGCGGATTTTCGCCACCGAGTTTTACACCAATGTGTGGGGTTATGGCAGTGAAAAGAGAGGTATCATTTTGGTTATATGTGTTTAAATCTGTTGTGGGTGTCAAGGTAGGGCTTACTTGTCCTATGATTACGCCCCCTGCGATATAAAAGATTCCCTTGTGGTAGGCAGCATATCCGGAGAGATATACGCCTGTGTTGTAGGTTTTGCTGTGATGTGCCCCCAATCCCACTCGTATATCCTCGCAATGTGTGCTATAACAAGTATAGGCACAAACATTGCAAAGCATAAGGGCAAGAGCAAGGACTATCCGCATAGACTATAATTTTACCTCTACTTTCCAATCTTTGCATTTACGCTTTGCTGCACACAGCGGACTCAAGGCTAAGCCTAAGTGTGAAATGAGAATCAAACTTGTCTTTTTCATTGAAGATTCCTTGATTGAGTTAAGGATTAATGTTATTTACTCTGCTCAAGTTACAAACCCTTAAAACCTATCTCAAGCATAGCTACGAAGTTATGAGAAGCAGGAAATTGCTGCACATTTTGATAAAGAGCTTTTTGCAAGTTTTGATATTTGCCCCTAAGTCTTGCATAAAAGCCTGTATTATCTGATATATTGCGCGTAAATCCTATGCTCGCATTGATTTCATCACTATAATTATTGACTTTTGACTTAATATCATTGACAACATACTGCCCAGAACCCACCCAAGCATAACCAAGTGAATAATCAAGCTGTGTAAGAGGACTTATTGCCATAGCACCCTCTAGCTCACCACCAAGCAAAATAAGGCTTCTATCAATACCATTATGAGAAGCAATATTACCATTATGGTCATCTGCTTCAATCACGAGATTAACAAAAAGTGGTGTGCTTTTAGTAGCGATATTTGCACCAATTTTTACATAGGCATCAAAGATAAAAAGTGGAGCTTTGGATTCTATAAAAGGGATACTACTGCTTTGCGTTAAGCCTCCACCTATACGCCCACCCATAGCAAATTGAAACCTTTGATAATACACACTTTTGCCCTCTAATGAAATATATGCACCATAGCTTGAAATATCTGCACTGCCAAAGTCATAATACGCTCCACCTATACCAAAATGCCCAAGCCAACATTTACTCTCTTGGCATTGCGCAGCATTGGCATAGGAGGCAAAAAATAAGCAAAATAAAGCAAGAATTTTTTTATAAAACATTTGAGCTCCTTTGAAGATTATGATTTGAGTATGAAATTTGTAATGTATAAATATTTAAAGTTGAGCAGGTGCTATATACACCTGCCAAAAAGTTTATTTCCACCAGCCGTTATTGTGCCCTACATCATATAGCCAATTTCCGCCAGCAATAACTACACCTACTATTTCCCAAAACTCACCTTGCGTATTTTTCATTTCCTCATCACTCAAAGCTTCTACATTAAGATTCTTTGTATTTGCTTGAGTGTTAAAGAGAAACTCTGTATCGGCTTTTGATAAAGCTACATTTTGCACACTCTTGTTTTGAGCAGATTCAACTGCACATAATGGGCTTAAACCCAAAGATAAACATAAAATTAAAGTTAAACTTGTTTTGTTCATAATGAACTCCTTTTAAAAATAAATTTATGATTAATGACTTTACTTTGGCTTTATTCAAGCTTAAAGTAAAGTCGCAAATATTTTATAAAATGAATATTTAAAAATTTATTAAATCAAGAAATATGAATATAGAACTAATTTCAATTTGTAACACTCATTTATGTATTACATTATACACAATCATATCACATCACATTCCTACAAAGGCTTCACCCGCTACATTGAACACAACTAAAATGCCTAGTAAGCCCATAAAGGCATAGAAATATGTGTGTTCATTTTTGACTTTCATCACCTTAAAGCACAGAAAACATACAAAAATCGCATAGAGCGCAAGGCTTAGCAGCACCCAAATATGTATGCCTAAAGAAGTAAAGACAAAGCTGATATTCACAAAAGGTGATTGCAAAGACATACCCCACAAAATCACTGCTATGCCACACACATAGCCAAGTAATACAGCCCAAAACTCATATTTATGTAAATATTTAAAACAAAAAAGGAGATAATTCACACAGAGCATAATCAAGAAAAAGAGCCATATACATAGTTGTTCTACAATGAATGTCATTTGGTACAACCTCATACTGATTTTTATGATATGTTAAGATTCTATAAACACAAAGAAATATAAAACTTTCTAAAGCATTATAGAATCTTATCTGCTATGCTTGTGCAGCGTGTGCCTTTTTGGCATTGCTAAGCATTAGCTTAATACGATTTTCTTGATTGACTTTTGTCGCACTCGGGTCATAATCAATAGAGACGATGTTGCTTTGAGGATTGCGCTCTTTGATAGTTTTCATCATACCGCGCCCTACGATGTGATTAGGGAGGCAGCCAAAAGGTTGGGTGCAGACGATATTTTCTACACCTTGCTCAATAAGCTCAAGCATTTCAGCAGTAAGCAACCACCCCTCACCCATATTCATACCTTGAGATACATAACCTTGCGCTACTTTTTTTGTGTGTTTAAACGCAGTAGGCGCTCTAAAGACGCCGTGCTTTTGAATGGCTTTAATCGTATCAATTTGCTTGCTCGCAAAAAACCAATACACTATGCGATAAATGAGCGCTTGCATCAGTGTGCCACCATACATTTTGCCATCTACAATCGTATCATTGATACAATACAAACAAAAATCCATAAAGCCCGGAATCACAACTTCGCAATCTTCTGCCAAAAGGAAATCTTCAAGGTTATTATTCCCAAGTGGAGAAAATTTGATATAAATCTCGCCCACAATGCCCACGCGCACCTTTTGCTTCGTCTCTCTAGGGATAGAGGCGAAATCATCAAGGATAAGTTTCATATCTTTTTTGAGCACACTATATTTTCTTAAGCCCTCGTTTGTGCCCTCACTCGTAATGCGGCGCACCCATTTATCTACCATCGCGTCAGTATCACCTTTGTTTTTCTCATAAGGGCGACATTGATTAGCAATGTGCATTATCAAATCCCCATAAACAATGGCGTTAAGGAGATTTTGCAACATCGGACGCGTAACGCTAAAGCCTTGATCAGATTCTAATCCGCTAAAATTAAGAGAGATAACAGGAATATTCCCAAATCCTGCTTTGTTCAGAGCCTTTCGCAAAAGATAAATATAATTACTCGCGCGACAACCTCCGCCTGTTTGTGTTATCAGCAGAGCGACTTTTTGCAAATCCCATTTGCCACTTTTAAGCGCGTCAATCATCTGCCCAATTACAAGCAAAGCAGGATAACAAGTGTCATTATGCACATTGCGTAAGCCCTCATCTACAACGCCTTTGCCATCATTATGCAAAAGCTCGGCATTATAGCCGTGTAAGCGTAAGATATTGACAAGCAATTCAAAATGCACAGGTAACATCATCGGCACAAGAATCGTATGCGTTTGCTTCATTTCTGCGGTAAAAGGCACGCGTTTAAGTTCGCGTTTATTTTCTGGCTTGATAATCAATGATTGAGAATCTGGCATTTGCCAAGAATTGATATTTGGTGTCATTTTTTGCGTCATAGGATTCCTTTCTAAATAAATTTAAGCATTTTCAAGTATTGGAGCTGATTGCATCAAATTTTTTGCATTTTTTTGCGCTTGTTTTTCTTCCATTGCTCCAAGCAGAGAGCGGATTCTGATTTTTACTGCACCTAGATTGCTGATTTCATCAATTTTAAGTTGTGTGTAGAATTTCCCGTGAGATTCTAAAATCTCGCGCACTTCATCTGTGGTAATAGAATCTATCCCGCAGCCAAAGCTTACAAGCTGCACAAGCTCAAGATTCTCATCAGCACTCACAAAGGCTGCTGCGTTATAAAGTCGTGAATGATAACTCCATTGATTAAGGATATGCAGCTCTCCTGCATCTGCTAAATGCCCTACACTATCTTCACTTAGCACGACAAGCCCTAAAGAATTAATGAGCTTATCAATGCCGTGATTGATTTCTGGGTCAATATGATAAGGACGCCCACATAGCACGATAGCCTTGAGTTTGTTTGCTCGTGCGTAGGCTAAAGCCTTTTCGCCTTGTAGTTTTACATCACTTAACCATTCATCGCGCACTTCATAGGCTTTTTCTACGGCTTTGAGGAATGATTTTTTATCTGCGCCTAATTCTTTTTTGAAAAATTCAAATCCTTTTTTTCTAAAATCATCTTTTTTGTGCAAACCAAAATATGGATAAAAAAAGCTCACTTCGCGTAATTTATCAACATTTGCATTAAGCAGCTCTGGGTAATAAGCTACCACAGGGCAGTTATAATTATTTGTGCTTGAATCTTTATGTTTTTCATCACCTGCGAAACTATAACTCATACAAGGATAAAAGATTTTATCCACTCCTTTTTTAAGGAGATTCTCAATATGTCCGTGCAGGAGCTTCGCAGGATAGCACACCGTGTCGCTTGGGATACTATATTGCCCTAAAGCAAAGGTTTTGCGTGTGGTAACATCAGAGACTACCACCTCATAGCCTAGCTCACTAAGCAATGTATGCCAAAAAGGCAGATTCTCATACATATTAAGCCCTAAAGGAATACCGATTTTTCCCTTTGTGAGGCGGGATTTGTCCATATTTTCATACGCACATAGCGATTTAATTTTATTGAGTTTATAATCATACAGATTAGGCAAAAAGAGGAGTTTTTTAAAGCCTAGTGGTTTATCACAGCGATTGCCTGATATGAATTTTTTGCCCTCGCCAAAGCGATTAATGGTTAAATGGCAGTTATTTCCGCAGATTTTACATACACTTGCAGTTGCAGTGTGTTTGAAGGTGGCTAGTTCTTCTTGCTTCATCGTGTTTGAATGTCCTAAGTTTAAGTCTTTTGCATATAACGCTGCACCAAAAGCCCCCATAAGTCCGCTGATTTTAGGGCGAATAACCTCTCTGCCAATTTCTTTTTCAAAGCTTCTAAGCACCGCATTGTTAAGGAATGTGCCACCTTGCACAACAATTTGCTTACCTAAATCATCTGCATCTCGGGCGCGTATGACTTTATAAATCGCATTTTTCACGACACTCATAGAAAGCCCAGCACTAATATCCTCAATACTTGCACCCTCTTTTTGTGCTTCTTTAACCGAGCTATTCATAAACACAGTGCAGCGACTTCCAAGTTCCACAGGTTGCTTGGATTCTAAGCCGAGCTTTGAAAAGGTTTGTATATCATATCCCATAGATTTTGCAAAGGTTTCAATAAAGCTTCCACAGCCAGAGCTACACGCTTCATTAAGCATTATAGAATCTATGGTTTGGTTTTTGATATAAAAGCATTTCATATCCTGTCCGCCAATATCAATGATGAAATCTACTTTGGGATTGAAGTATTTAGCAGCTTTAAGATGTGCCATTGTCTCTACAAGTCCAGCATCTAAAGTAAAAGCAGCTTTTATAAGCTCTTCGCCATAGCCTGTAACTGCACTTCCTTTGATATTGATTTTATCGCCAAAATGTTCATAAATAAAGCTAAGTTGCGTTGATATGACTTCTACGGGATTGCCTTTGTTGGAATTGTAATACTGATACACAATGGCATTGTGGCTATCAAGCATAACAAGCTTAGTTGTAGTGCTTCCGCAATCTATGCCGATATACACATCAATTTTTTGATGATTATTTGCCCTATAAGCTTGTTCAATGTCTATTTCTTCCACACTTGCGCTTTCGTGCCGCGCGATAAAGTCATTGTAATCAGATTCTGAAGCAAAAAGCGGCTCAAGGTATTTATTGCTTGAAGCGGTGTTTTTGCTTTCTTCAAGTGTAGCAATGAGTGATTCACAAGTGTAAGTTTTTGTCAATTCGCGTGCTTGGAGTGAGACACCAATCGCTACTGCATATTGGGCAAAATCAGGGAAAATGGCGTGTTCTTTATCAAGTTTTAAAGTTTTTGCAAATCGCTCTTGTAAGCCTTTGTAGTAAAAGAGTGGTCCTCCAAGAAAGAGAATCTTCCCCTCAATCTTGCGTCCTTGCGCCAAGCCCGTAATGGTTTGATCTACCACAGCCTGAAAAATACTCGCAGTAATATCTTCTTTATTCACGCCTTGATTAAGGAGCGGCTGCACATCAGTTTTGGCAAATACGCCACAACGAGATGCTATGGGATAGAGTTTTTGGCATTTGAGTGAAATCTCATCAAATTCTTCGGGTGTAATCGCAAGTAGAGTTACCATTTGGTCAATAAACGCACCTGTTCCACCAGCACAAGAGCCATTCATACGCTCTTCAGTCCCGCCTGTGAGGAATATAATTTTTGCATCTTCTCCGCCAAGCTCAATAACTGCATCGGCATCTGGCACAAGATGACGCACTGCACCAGCTGTGGCAAATACTTCTTGCACGAAATCAATCCCTGTAACTTTGCAAATACCAAATCCAGCAGAGCCTGAAATGGCGACTTTAAATTCTCTATCGCCAATAATTTGTGCAATTTTATGCACGATTTGTATAGCTTTTTCGCGCACTTTTGAATAATGTCGTTCATATACTTGAAAAATGATGTTATCTTCGTCCATAAGAGCAACTTTTGCTGTGGTGCTTCCAATATCAATCCCTAGTGTTAAACTCATAAAAACCCCTTAAATAAAATAACAAAATTCAGGCATAAAATAATATTGTATCAAAAAAAAGAAAAAGGATGCATTAGCAACAACAAATTTTTAATGTATTATTATGAATCTGTATCCACATTGGCGAGTCTATACCAATATGTTTTTTGCATTTATAGCATTCAAGATTGGCAACTTGCAAAGCAATCATTTCTTTTTGTCGCAAGGTGGGATTTGCTTCTAAAAGTTCTAAATATTGATTCTTAAAAATATATACACTTAAGGTGCTATCAATGATTTGTCCTTCTCTCATTTGGCTTAAAATATCACTACATAATGGGCAGAGTTCAAGTGGATAGTCATTATATAGTCCCACTTCGCTTATTCCTTGTTTGATACTCAAGCTAAAAGCATTGTGTTTTGCAATCTTGGCGGCGTAATGACGATGAGTGAGCGTGTGGTGCTTATTTACTGCGTTAAAGTCGTTTTGAATCTCACTGCATTGACAAAAATGCAGACGAGGCAAACCTTTTGTTTGAGATTGTTTATAACTAATGCGCTTTTCATACAAAAATACAGGCATAAGCACCCCATCGCCTAATAGAACATATATAAAATAATGCCCAAAGATTAAATCTAGTGATGAGACACTAATACCATCACTATGGAGCATATCAAAAAGTGTATCTTTGATAATGTCTTTTTGTGTGTCTTGGAGAGATTGAAAAGTTTTAGGCAATAACATTTGTGCTGCCATTTTCACCACATTGACTTTCTATAATATCACATAAAATATGAATAACTAAAATGTGCAATTCTTGGATTCTAGGCGTGTCATTATCTGGCATAATAAGATTAATATCACAAAGTGTGTTTAATTTGCCCCCATCTCGCCCACTAAGTCCGATAACAGAGCAGCCCATATCGCGTGCTATTTGTGCGGCTTTAAGCACATTATGAGAATTGCCACTTGTGGAGATACCAAAGAATACATCGCCCTTTTGTGCAAGAGATTCTACTTGTCGTGAAAATATATGTTCAAAGCCGTAGTCATTGCCAATGGCTGTAAGCGCGGAAGTATCTACACTTAAAGCAATACCTGCTAAACCTTTTCGTTCTCTTTTATAACGTCCTGTAAGTTCGGCAGCAAAGTGTTGTGCGTCAGCTGCACTGCCACCATTGCCACAAATGAGAATCTTGCCCCCATTTTTAAGAGACCCAATAAGAATATTTGCTGCTTTTTGTATTGCAGGGGTGAGAGTAAAAACCTTTTGTGCGCTTTGTAGATGAGCGTTAAATTCGGATTCTATGAATGTTTGCATACTTTGCTCCTTTGGATAGATTCTATAATATTTGAAGTAGAATGCCCTTCAATAAAATCAATAAGCACCACTTCTTTAGCATATTCGCTTCCAACAACTTCTTTATTGTGATAATCGCCACCCTTAACAAGCACATCGGGTTGAATAGCCTTAATGAGTTCTAAAGGTGTGTCTTGGCAAAAGCTCACCACATAATCTACGCATTCTAAGCCAGCAAGCATAAGGGCGCGATTATTTAAAGTGTTGATGGGGCGCTCTTTTCCTTTAAGTCGCTTTATAGAATCATCATCATTTAATCCCACAATCAAAATATCACCTAAATCCCGTGCTTTGTTAAGATAGTTTAAATGCCCTATATGCAAAATATCAAAGCAGCCATTTGTAAAAATGATTTTGCTTTGCTGTAAATCTTTAAGTAATTCAAATAAGCTTTCTTGGGAGATGATTTTAGATTCTATATGTTGTTGTAAGTTAGAGGGTTGTGTATGGGCGTATTGTAAAATCTCGCTATGGGTAGCTACTGCGCTTCCGACTTTTCCTACTACAACTGCTGCTGCGACATTGGCAAACTCACACGCTTGAAAAATATCACAACCACTACTTAGGGCAAAGCTAAGTGCCGCAATCACCGTGTCTCCTGCACCTGTAACATCATACACTTCTTTTGCACGAGTAGGGATAATATGTATTTGATTATCATCAAATATAGCAATTCCATCTTCACTAAGTGTAATGAGTGAGATATCAAGCTGACATTGATTTTTAAGTGCCATTCCTGCTTTGATAAGCGAATCTTTATCGCAAATAGTAATACCTGTGGCAAGTTCAGCTTCTTTTTTGTTAGGCGTGAGGAGTGTAGCACCTGTGTATTTGCTATAATCTTTGCCTTTAGGGTCGCAAAGCACAGGTTTAGATTTGCTTTTTGCATAATCAATGACAAAACGCGTGAGTTCATTATTTAATAATCCCTTGCCATAATCAGAAATAATGATACAATCCACTTCATTAAGCACTGCATAGAGGTTGTCTATAATTTTGCTGTGAAGATGAATATCTATGGGCATTTTACTCTCTCTATCTACGCGTAAGACTTGTTGATTAGCGATGATAATACGCGTTTTTTTAGTCGTAGGACGCGAAGTATCTACAAAAAGATAAGAAATATCCACCCCCATAGATTCTAATGTCTCGCCAAGCCATATTCCTGCATCATCATTGCCTACAACGCCACATACAAAGACTTGTGCGTTCAAGGCAACGAGATTATGTACAACATTGCACGCTCCGCCTAGACGATTATTTTCATTTTTGACATCTACCACTTGCACAGGTGCTTCAGGTGAGATACGCTCACAGCTTCCCCATACATAATGGTCTATCATTAAATCACCAATAACAAGGATTCTAGGACTTTTAGATTCTAAACCAAACATTGCTCTTTATCCTTAAATTACATTTTTGGATTTTCGCGTTCAAAGATTGCTTTAATTTCTTTAAGATATGATTTTATACCTTCTTCAAGGTTAAAACGTGGCATATAAGAGAGATGTTCTTTTGTAGAAGTAATATCAGCTTGTGTATGGGTTTGGAAAAACGCATAGGGATTGTCAAAATATTCTACTTCAAAGTCCCCAACTCCTGTTTTAAGGCATTCAATAATATCATTAAAACTTCTTGCTTCACCGCTACCGACATTATAAATGCCACTTTGCATAGATTCTATGGCTTTGATATTTGCCTGAATCACATCTTTGATATAGACAAAATCTCGTTTTTGTTCGCCATATTTAAAGAGCCTCACTTTTTTGTGTTTAAGTGCTTGGAGTCCAAGTTGCAAAATCATTGAGGCAGTTTTGCCTTTATAAAATTCCCTCTCTCCATATACATTGAAATATCTTAGCCCAATAATGGGATAACTTGGATTTGAAGCAAGAATCCTCCTCACACTTTCGTCCATACAGAGTTTGGAATATCCATAAATATTTTCAGGCACTTCGCCACTTCCCACATTATTAGGTGCGGGAGAATTACCATAAGTTCCAGCTGATGAAGCATAGATAACCATAGCTTGAGATTGAGTGGCTATATCAAGTAAGCGCAAGAATGATTCGTGATTGGTTTTCATCACAAGTTCTTGATTAAGCACTGTGGTGTCAGAAATGGCAGCTTGATGAAAGATAATATCAAAATCATAAGATTTGAGCTTTTGCAAATCACTCGGATTGTTAATATCACCAACAATTACTTTGTCTTTAAAGCCAATAAGATTCTTAAAATGCCCAAGTGTTGTTGGGTTACCACTAGGGAAAGTCTCATCGTTGCGAAATTTATCAAATACATAGACTTGAGCAAGCGGGTGATGTTTTTGAAAATAAAAGGCGAGATTGCTCCCAATGAATCCAGCCCCACCTGTAATGAGTATTTTTTTCTCTGCAAGGTCATCATAAATGTATTTCATTCTTGCTCCTTAAAAGTGAGATTCCTTATTATACTATGGAGTTGATGTAAAGTTGCAATCTTTTGCACATTTTTCAACGAATTATCATTGACTTGTGTATCTGCTAGTAAAAATTTCCCATTAATGTTTGCACTTTGCGCACATTGCATATCTGTGATTTTATCGCCTACAAAAAATGAATGTGCTAAATCAATATCAAAATCCTTGCAAGCTGCTTGAATCATACCTATTTTGGGCTTACGACAATCACAATTTTCACTTGGTAAATGAGGGCAATAATAGATTCTATCAAAACCAAAGCCAAGCTGTGCTTTGAGTTGCTCTTGCATAGAGCAATGAAGTGTATTCAAATCAGATTCACTATAAAAGCCTCGCGCAATGCCAGATTGGTTGGTAATAACTAGCAAGAGGTAATGTTGTGCTTTAAGCGTCTCTAGCAATCCAAAAAGCCCATCGCAAAAGATAAAATCTTCAATTTTATAGACATAACCATTGTCTTGATTGATTACTCCATCTCTATCAAAAAACGCACATTTTTGCATACACTCTCCTTTAAAGTTATAGAGTATTTATAGCAAATTTTATTTATTTTTTGTCAGCATTTTATATATTTTGCGCAAAAACTTTTTACATTTTTCACTCCATTTTTTCTCAAGTCTGCTATGGAGAGAAGCATATCCACAAGCATACATTGCAAAGAGTTCGGGAATCACAAGATGTTGAGGGTTTGAGGTTGGTTTGAAACCTTGTTGTGTAAGCAAATGTGCTTTACTTTTATGAATATATAAAAATATATTTTGACGATACCAGCTTTCTATTTTTTGATTTTCCCATAATGGGTGTCGTAGAATATCAAAACATAAAAAATCATATTGCATAAAAAGTGTTGCCCAATATGATGGGGGTTGTTCATTGATATGATGATAGCCGCCTTGAAAAGGGATTGCCGCAGAGAAAAGCACAATATCAGAGAGTGAAGTGAGGAGAGTGATAAAATTTTGTGCGTCTTTTTCTTGCAGATGTTCAGCTACTTCAAGAGATTGCGCAAGGCAAAAAGGCTTATTATCCCCCCCCCCCGTTCAATGCTTTATAAGAAAGATTTTTTATAAGTGTATGCGCATTTTGGGTTAAATCAACTTGTTGATAAGATTGTAAAGGAATTTGATAAAGATGCGAATCAACATTATTACCATCAATACCATAAATGCTAATGTCTGCATAGGATTCTTGCCATACTCTAAGCCAAGTGCCTACACCACAGCCTACATCAATAACAGAGTGAGGTTGAGGTAATAAAGTGTTAAGATAACCTAATATCTCTTGCGCTGAAGTGTAGCTTCCTTGCATTTGTTTTTCATAAAATGCATTATCATAAGTGATTTGAGTAGCCGACATTGCGTTTCCTTCGTTCAAAGATATAAGAGAATGCGGAGATTATAGCATAATTTCATAAAGTCAAATATTTTGTGATAAATCAAGCGCTTATAAACCCTAAAGCCCTCAAAGCTTTATATATTTCATAGCAGCCAAAGCCTACCATACCCAATCCTCCAAGTCGTAAGAATAATATGCGCTTATGTTGTATTTTTGCGCTTATAAGTCCTAGCGCAAATAATGCAGGTGCAGCAGCTATGCCAAAAAGACACATTATGATTGCGCCATTGATACCATTGCCTGAAACAGCAGCGGTGAGCAAGAAATAATAGACTATGCCACAAGGGAGCAGTCCATTACACAAACCAAGCGCATAAAGCCGCCATACTGAACCTTTTGTGAGCAAAAAACGCATTATTTTGCTCAGTGATTTAAAAGGAAGCGGTGTATGGAAAAAGTGCGTAATTTTAGGCAACCACGCTATTGCTATGCCAAAAATAATAAGAAATGCGCCTACAATAAGCATTATTATATATTTTATTTCATTATTGGGTGCAGCAATATAACCTAGGCTTCCAGCTAAGAATCCAAGTATGGCATAAGTCGTAGTTTTGCCACAATGATAGAGCAAATGATAGGGTATTTGAGCGATGAATGAGGAGAGAAAGGTTTGTGGTTTTTGCAAAGCGTGTGAAGTTGTGGTTGCTTGGGAATCTTGTGTGGGCACATAAAGTGCGCTATATGCTAATACTATACCGCCACACATACCTATGCAATGTCCAAATGAGGCAAAAAAAGCAATGCTCAAAAGGCTTATAATTTCTATATGTTCCATAATGATTTAGAAAAAGAGTGAATTAACACTCTCATTATGGCAGATTCTGCGTATGACTTCGGCAAAAAGTGGCGCGACACTTAAAACTTTAATTTTTGGGTGTGCCACGCGCAGAGGAATAGAGTTTGTTACCACAACTTCATCAAGCGCACTTTTGGCAATCCTCTCAAATGCAGGACCACTAAGCACAGGGTGTGTGCCTAGCGCAATGACACTACTTGCACCACGAGATTTGAGCACATCAGCGGCTTTGCACATTGTCCCTGCAGTATCAATCATATCATCTATGAGAATCACATCTTTACCATCAACATCGCCGATGATATTCATCACCTCACTTTCATTTGCTCTCTCGCGCTTTTTATCTACAATAACTAAATCCATTCCGATTTTATTGGCAAAATGGCGAGCTCTCGCCACACCTCCAATATCAGGTGAAGCAACAATGGGGTTTTTAAAAGACTTAGCTCTTAAATAATCACGAAAAACGATAGAACCATAGAGATTATCCACAGGTATATCAAAAAATCCTTGAATCTGCTCTGCGTGTAAATCCATTGTAACCACGCGATGAATCCCGCTTTGCTCTATGAGGTTTGCTACAAGCTTAGCACTAATTGGCACGCGTGGAACAACTTTTCTATCTTGTCTTGCATAGCCAAAATATGGAATCACCGCATTAATATTCTTTGCACCACTGCGCTTGAGCGCATCGGTCATAATAAGAAGTTCCATTAAATGATCATTAGCTGGAGCACAAGTGGGCTGAATAATGAAAATATCTTTACCCCGCACAGATTCTCCAATTTGCACATTAATCTCACCATCACTAAAGCGGTTGATTGTTGTTTTAGAAAGGGAAATATCAAGGCATTTGGCAACTTCATTGCTAAAGAGTGTATGGGCTGAACCACTAAAGATTTTGAAACCTCGCATAAACAATAGCCTTTAAAAAGTAAAGTTAAATGTTTTGTATTATAGATAATGTCATTTTATATTTGGCTTATTTGGTTTGAAATATCTTTATTTTCTTCTATGGAGCATTCTAAAAAAAGTTGTGTTTGCTCTTGAGTTAAAAGCTTGGCGTTAATATGTGTATCAAGATTAATAAGCATTTCACTTCGCGCCCTATCGCGGATAAATTGATTACTTTGGACAATGATACAAGGCGCATTTAAAATAGCCTCATTGAAATTGTGGATTCTATATACTTGTATGATTTCATTGGGTTCTTTGCTTTCATCACTTAATTCTTCAAGTGTGAGTTTAAAGCGTTTGGGAGCGATTCTATTATAGAGATTTGAACCTTTATTGCTAGAATAATAAAAAAGAATATTTTTACCTTGATTATAAATTTGTGTCATACTCTTATTGGAGCGAAGTGTGCGCATATCAAACATTGATTGTTGTTGATTAAGAAATGCTTTAAGAGCTTTAGAGCGAGGCAAAAGGGCGTAAGATTCACCATAAAGTGCGATATTTGCATCATTTTCTTTAAGTATAAAGACTACGCCCTCATTGACATAGACTTCTTCAAATTTTGATTTTGTTTGAGATTGAGAGTCGGATTTGGTATTTTCTGTTTGAGCAAGTGTCTTAGAGGACTGATTTTCTAAGGATATATGTGTTTTAGCACAGCCTATGATAAGTGTGCTTAGTCCAAAATATATGCAGTAGATAGTCAGATGTAGAGATTCTCTCATTTGTTTCCTTCATTATCAATCTGAATCTAGTTTATGTAAATATCGTTAGAAAAATATTTTATTAAAGAATTATAAAAAGCCTTTAAAATCCAACTTTAATCCAACTTTGGCTAAGATGAATGACAAAATATTTTATGCAATAGAGAATCCAAAATGAAAACAATCGCAATTTTAGGCAAACCCAATGTCGGCAAAAGCTCCCTTTTTAATCGGCTCATCAAGGAGCATTTGGCTATCACTTCAGATGTGAGTGGCACAACGCGCGATGTGAAAAAGGCACATTTTGCTATAAGCGGCGTGAGAGTGGAGCTACTTGATACAGGCGGGATTGACAAAGCAGAGGGCTTATTTGCTAAAGTATCTCAAAACTCCCTCAAAGCAGGGCAAGAGGCGGATTTAGTGTTATATATGGTTGATGGGAATCTCATACCTCAAGATGATGATATTGCTTATTTTAGAGCGATTCAAAAAACCAAAAAACCGCTCGTGCTTGTTATCAATAAAGTTGATAATGATAAAATCAAAGCGCGTGCGTGGGATTTTGCTTGTTTTGGTGCGGAGCAGATGTGCTTTATCTCCGTGCATCATAATCGCGGGTTAAGCATTTTGCTAGAAGTGATTTTTGAATGCCTTGCCCTTGCCAAAGAGCAAAGTTTAAGTGAAAATCTCCGAATGCAAATGGGTGAAGATGAACTTGATGAGAGTTTGGAAGAGTTTTTGGGTATTTTAGAATCTCAACCAAAGCAAAGTGATGAAAGTATCGCTGTTGGGATTATCGGGCGTGTAAATGTCGGCAAAAGCTCTATTTTAAATGCACTTTTGGGTAAAGAAAGAAGCGTAGTAAGTGAGGTGGCAGGGACGACTATTGATCCGGTAGATGATGAAATGGACATAGAGGGCAAAAGAGTGAGATTTGTAGATACGGCAGGGATTAGACGCGCGAGTAAGATTTGGGGCATTGAAAAATTCGCCCTTATGCGCACAAACAAAGCTCTTGCTCAAAGCCACATCGCGATTTTAGTCCTTGATGCGAGCGAGAGTTTTGTTGAGCTAGATGAAAAAATCAGCTCTCTTATCCCTAAACACGCTTTGGGTGTGATTGTTGTGCTCAATAAATGGGATAAAAAACATAAGGAATACAAAGAGGTTATCAAAGAATTTAAGCATAGATTCCCTTTTCTTGCTTTCGCGCCTGTGATGACACTAAGTGCGCTTAATGGGCGAAATATTGATAAACTTAAAAAAGAGATTCTTAAAGTGTATGAGCGCTTTTGCTTTAGAATCCCCACAAGTGCTCTTAATGATGTCATCGCTCAAGCAGTGGCACATCATCATATCCCAAGTGAGCACGGCAAGATTGTTAAGATTTATTATGCTACGCAATATGCCACACACCCGCCGCAAATCACCCTTGTGAGCAATCGCCCAGAAAGTTTGCATTTTAGCTACAAGCGGTATTTGATAAATGCGTTGCGAGAGCAATTTGATTTTGAGGGTGTGCCCATTGTATTAAGCGTGAGAGGCAAAAATACTAAAGCAGATTCTATTGAACATAATGTAGAAATAACACAAGGCGAGAAAATGCAATATGATGAGGCACAATCTAAAAATATAGAATCTAAGTATGCAAAGCACACACAAAGTGGGAGAAAAACACCTAAGAGTGTATCCAAAGATTCTAAGTTGAATAAAAAGAGCAAAGACAGAGCTAAGCAAGAGGCAAGAACCACAAAAAGCAAGAATACGCGCTTTGTGTGAGTTTCATATTTATTTTATGCCGCAAAAATCTTTAATTGCTTCAACTTTATCAGTTCTCTCCCAAGAAAATTCGCTCAATTCTCGCCCGAAATGTCCATAAGCTGCAGTTTTGCGATAAATTGGGCGGAGTAAGTCTAAGGATTCTATAATCCCTTTTGGTGTGAGGCGGAATACCTTTTGCACACATTGCGTGAGCTTAGAATCTTCAACCTTTCCTGTGCCTTGTGTATCTACAAGAATTGAAACAGGCTCTACTACACCAATAGCATAGGCTACTTGCACAATGGCTTTATCGCATACTCCGCTTGCTACAAGATTCTTAGCGACATAACGCGCTGCATAAGCGGCACTTCTATCTACTTTGCTTGGATCTTTGCCACTGAATGCTCCCCCGCCGTGTGGGCAACTTCCACCATAAGTATCTACAATAATCTTACGCCCTGTTAAACCTGCATCGCCTTGTGGTCCGCCAATGACAAATTTGCCTGTGGGATTGACAAAATAGCGAATATTATCGTTTAAATATTCTTTTGGAAGCACTTTTTGCACGATTTCTTCAATCACAGCATCTTTCAAATGGCTTTGTTGCGTCTCTGGGCTATGTTGAGTAGAGATAACAATCGTATCAATGCTCACAGGTTTGCCATCTTCATAGCGCACTGTTACTTGTGATTTACCATCAGGGCGCAAAAAGGGCAATGTGCCGTCTTTTCTTTTTTGTGCTAAACCCTCTGTGAGGCGATGAGAGAGCCAAATGGGCAAAGGCATAAGCGAGGGCGTTTCTTTGCACGCATAGCCAAACATAAGCCCTTGGTCGCCTGCACCAATTTCGCCATCTTCTCTATCTACACCTTGATTAATATCTGGGCTTTGCTCACCAATGCCATTAAGCACCGCTGCAGAGCGATAATCAAAGCCATAAAGCGCGTCTGTGTAGCCGATTTCTTGCACTACTTTGCGTGCAATTTCTTGCATAGGCGCATATACACTTGTTTTGAGCTCACCTGCAATCACGCAAAAACCATTGCTCACAAGTGTTTCACACGCTACACGCGCGTTTTTATCACGCTCAATGATATAATCAAGCACAGCATCGCTGATTTGGTCAGCCATTTTATCTGGGTGTCCCTCGGTTACAGATTCTGAAGTGAAAAGAAACGATTTTTTCATAAACTCACCTTGTATTTTGAATTTTATGTAAAATGCTAACACAAAATTTTAAACTTACATATTGTAATTTGCATTTTGTGCAAGTTTTACATCAAATTTTCTCAAAATATGAATATTTTTAGAAAATAAAGCTTGATTTTTTTTTTTTTTGTAATAATGGCAAGAAATTTTGGCAGGGGCAGGGGAGTGTTTATGAGCAAGATTTATGCTTCTATGGGAGCAGCTATGTTGTTAGGGACTTTTGTTTGTGCAGATACTTTATCAGAATCTGCTGCGAGTGAGCGAGCAAACACAAGCGGAGGCATAATTGAAAATAAACGCGTATTGCCCAAATCTGTGGTCAAGGCGGTTTTTAGCAAAGATTTACAATCTACAACAAATATCACTTGGCAGGGCAAAGATACGATTTTGCACAGCGGTGATATAGCCAAATCAATGCTGCAAATACCCGGATTCTCTATGACGCGCAAAGGTGGTGGAGGAAGCGAGGTAATATTCCGCTCATCAGCTGCTTCAAGATTGCCTATTTTCTTAAATAGTGGCGTGCTCAATGGCGCGTGTGGTGGGCGTATGGATACAACTACGACTTATATTTTTCCAGAAAATTACAATTCTATTACCTTTCTTAAAGGTCCTCAAGATGTGCGATATGGCGCACTTATAAGCGGTGGTTTGTTGTTTGAACGCGATATACTAAGGCTTGAGAAAGGAAGTTTTAATGCTGATGCAAGTGCAATGTATGGGAGTTTTCATCGTTTTGATATGAATGTAAATGCTTTGGCTGGAGGGAAGTATGGCTCTTTGCAGGCGATAGTTTCACATTATGAATCTGCAGATTATCGCGCTGGAGATAACGCAATCGTGCATTCGGCTTACAATAGAGAATCCGCAAGCATTATAGGCACACTCACGCCTACTTCAAGCACAGCGATTGAGTTTGATATTGATGTGGGGCGAGGCTGGGCTTCTTATGCAGATAGAGCAATGGACGCGAGGACATTTGATAGAATATCCTATAATCTTGCCTTGCAGCAGCATATTAATGATACTTTTGATAGGCTTGATGTGCGGCTTTGGCATAATGCCATAGATCATATTATGGATAATTTTTCACATCGCCCCCCAAAAGCTATGCCAAATGGGAATCTTTACAATATGAGTAACCCAAAACGCACCAATACAGGCGGGAGGGTAGAGGGGAGATTCTATTTTGGGGAGAGCGTGGAGCTGTATGTAGGGAGTAATTATAACCACGATGCGCACGAGATTCGTATGGGTGGTGGAGGGGCTTTACAAGATGCCAATAATGTGCTTTCCCAAAAATATAATCCAAATTTTACTTTTACAAACCTTGGGTTTTTCACGCAAGGGCAGTATCATTCACAATCAAACTTTGGCATAGCTTTTGGTGCAAGATATGATTATTTGACAACAGAGCGAAAGCAACGAGGAACAATGCAGAGTGCAGCAGAGGATAAAAATAACCTCGCAAGTGCCTTTGTGCGTTATGAGCATTATTTGGATAAATCTACATTTTATGTGGGTGTTGGCACAGCACAAAGAGGAGCTGATTTTTGGGAAGTAAATAAGACAGGAGGAATGGCACTCAAGCCTGAAACAAATGTCCAACTTGATATAGGGCTTACCTATCAAGATAATGTGTTTAAGGGTAAGATTTCAACTTATGCTTCGCATATTGCAAATTATATAGTGTTAGATTATACGCAAACAAATGTAGCGGCTTTTAATACTAATGCTATGCTTATGGGTGGAGAGATTGAGGCGGAGGCTATTGCTTGGGAGGTTTTGCATTTTTATAGCTCTCTTGCTTATACTTATGGTATGAATCTAAGTAGCCAACAAGGCTTGCAATCTCATTCGCCACTCCCACAAGTAGCGCCGCTTCAAGCGCAAGTCTCAAGCTTTTATGAAAGCGGTAATTGGCTTTTGCGCCTTGATGTCATAGCAAATGCGGCACAACACCGCTATGCGTTGAATTATGGTAATGTGATAGGACGCGATTATGGTAACTCTAAGGGTTTTGCGCTTTTAAATCTGTATGGTGGCTATAAGAGTAAATATTTTATGCTTCTTGCAGGAGTGGATAATCTCACAAATACGCTCTATGCGTATCATTTGTCTAAAAATGGCATAGATATTGGTGCGTTAAATATCATTCCCACACAGAGAATCTATGAACCCGGACGAAGTATATGGGCAAAAATAAGAGTGTATTTTTAAGCACAACACGAAACCCAATGACAAAAGCACGATTAAAATTCAAACTAGAGAATCACGATTATTTGAATTTGGGCAGTAGTGTATTATTTGATATGCTAACCTTTAAAATTGATTTTGATAAAGAAGAGTTTTTAAGAATAATTAATGGTATGCGAGAAAATGTAGGTTTAGCTCCTATTGATTATGTATTGCCTGATAAGAATACAAGAGATAAAGAATCTATAATGCAAGAGATAGAGAATCTCAATTTTATCACAAGTAAGCCTAGCTTTGGTGGAGTGCATCAATATTTAGTCAAAGGTAGGAATGCAAAACAAGAATTATACGAGGAATTCTACAAGTATATATTCTACAATTATGAGTTATTAGATTTTACTTATTCAAACTATTATAAAAAGATAGTATGGAATGGTAGGCAGTATTGGATTATGAATAGTGATATTAGGTATTCTAGTATTATTAATAGGAATATTTGATAAAATAATTACCTCTTGTTACTATTGAGTTACTTGTGCATATTACAATAGCATTTCAATAACAATTTGTTATTAATATTTTTTATTAGGAGTTAAATATGTTAGTTACAAAGCCAGCACCAGATTTTACAGCAGAAGCGATTAAGGCAGATGGGACTTTTGAGGATAGTTTTAACCTCTATAAAAACATCGGCAAAAATGGTGCAGTTGTATTTTTTTGGCCTAAGGATTTTACTTTTGTATGTCCAAGCGAGATTATTGCTTTTGATAAACGCGTGAAAGATTTTGAAGCGCGTGGAGTAAAAGTGATTGGGGTATCTATTGATTCTAAAGAAGTGCATTTTGCGTGGAGAAATGTGCCCATAAATGAAGGAGGGATTGGTGCAGTAACATTTCCTATGGTATCTGATATTACAAAACAAATCTCTCGTGATTATGATGTGCTTTTTAATGGTGCAGTTGCACTTCGTGGTAGCTTCCTTATTGATAAAAATAAAGTAGTGCGCCACGCAGTGATTAATGACCTCCCACTTGGACGCAATGTTGATGAAATGATTCGTATGGTAGATGCGATGTTGTTTGTTGAAGAGCACGGCGAAGTGTGTCCTGCAGGTTGGAACAAGGGCGATGAGGGTATGAAAGCTAATGCTAAAGGCGTAGCAGAATACCTTGCTAAAAATGCCAATAAGCTCTAAGATATGAGGCTTACCTTGCACTTTGTGCGAGGGTAGCTAAGCTACTTTTATTCTTTTATTTCTCCATTTTTTATCATTCTTTTTTTCTTACTCTTATTCAAAATCTCAAATAGAATATAAAAATATTGTGTTACAATTTTTCTATTTTTCAATAAAGTTTTATCCAATAATTACTTTTTGTTGCATATATTTTTTTAGTATAAATATATGTTACCTTATTGCACAGAGTATTGAGCAACAAGGCTAACAAAAATAAATTAAGGAGGAGAGTATGAAACTATCTGAAAAGCAGCAAAAAGCTCTTGTAAGGTTTAGCAATTTTATTTCTTTTAGAAACAAAATTTCGCTTATTCTATCACTCATCATTTTGGTGTGTTATTATGTCTTTGTATTGGGAGTGGGACTTTTCCCTGAAGTGCTAGGCTATCGTTTAGGACCTAGCTCCATTACGCTTGGTATTCTTGCAGGAATCTTTCTCATTGCACTCTGTATTATCGCTACGGGACTTTATACATTCTTAGCAAATACTTATTTTGATAAAGATCAGAGTGAAATACTTGAGCAATTACAGGAAAACAATGTGATTGAATCGCTTAAGAGCGGTGAGATTGACTATAAAGAATATGGGCAAATCCATAGAGCAAAAAAGGAGGAATAATCAATGAAAAAGCTTATTTTAAGTTTATTGAGCGTAAATTCGCTTTTTGGCGCATCTATTGATTTTGGCGGTGCAAAATCAGACCTTAATCCTATGGCAATAGGTATGTTTTTAGCCTTTGTGCTTGCGACTTTATTTATTACTTATCTCTCTAATAAAAAGAGTCAATCAGCAAGTGGATTCTATACTGCAGGTGGGAATATTACAGGTATGCAAAATGGCATAGCTATTGCGGGCGATTATATGAGCGCAGCAAGCTTTTTGGGTATTACAGCTTTGGTTTTTACAAATGGTTTTGATGGGTTGATTTATTCTATTGGATTCTTAGTAGGGTGGCCTATCATTTTGTTTTTAATAGCTGAAAAATTCCGCAATCTTGGTAAATTCACTTTTGCCGATATTACAGCTTATCGCTTAGATGCAAAGCCCATTCGTATTATTTCAGCTATTTCAGCCTTAAGCGTTATCGTGTTTTATTTGATTGCGCAAATGGTTGGAGCAGGGCAGCTCATACAGGTGCTTTTTGGTTTGCCTTATGGCGTGGCAGTAGTGCTTGTGGGAATCTTAATGATTTGCTATGTCGTTTTTGGTGGAATGCACGCAACAACTTGGGTGCAAATTATTAAAGCGATTTTGCTTTTAGCAGGTGCGAGTTTTATGGCAATTATGATTTTGTATTTGACAAAATTTGATTTGCATAATTATTTCTCTAAGGCAATTACTCATCACCCAAAAGGTGAAGCCATTATGTCGCCCGGAACATTTTTGCCTGATACAATTTCAGCAGTTTCTTTGGGACTTGCATTGATGTTTGGCACAGCGGGATTGCCTCATATTTTAATGCGTTTTTTCACGGTTAAAGACGCTAAGGAAGCAAGAAAATCAGTATTTTATGCTACCGGCTTAATAGGATATTTTTATATTCTTACTTTTATCATTGGTTTTGGTGCAATAGCGCTTTTATATGGGCAGCCAGAATTTACAAATCCCGATGGTAGCTATAATGGTCCTACAAATATGGTTGCTGTGAATCTCGCAGCCGTGCTTGGTGGAGACTTGTTTTTGGGCTTTATTTCGGCAGTGGCATTTGCTACGATTTTGGCGGTTGTTTCAGGATTGGCAATCTCTGGAGCAGGAGCGATTAGCCACGATTTGTTTGTAAATGTATGCAAAGATGGGAAATGCGACCCTACACTTGAAATGAGAGTAACTAAAATCGCTACAATTTGTATTGGTGTGTGTGCGATTGCACTTGGCATTGTTTTTGAAAAACAAAATGTTGCTTTTACCGTTGGACTTGCTTTTGCTATTGCTGCAAGTGTGAATTTTCCTATTTTGCTTTTGTGTATTTATTGGAAAAATCTCACAACAAAAGGCGCATTTTGGGGCGGATTATTAGGACTTGTAGTTGTGCTTACTCTTGTGATTCTAAGTCCTAGTATTTGGGTGAAGAGCTTTGGCTTTAAGAGTGCAATTTTCCCCTATGACCACCCTGCAATTTTCACTATGCCACTTACTTTTATCGCAATTTTTATTATTTCAAAATTGGATAATTCCAAACGAGCAAAACTTGATAGAGCAGGTTTTGAAGCACAGGATTTCCGCGCACAAAGTGGTATAGGCGCAAGTGAGGCTGTGGCACATTAAGTGTAGAAAATAAGGCGAGAAAGAATCTTTATTGAGAAATGAATGAGAGTTTAAAGCTCCCTTATGGGAGCTTGGCTATATATTGGTATTTTTAGCATTAAGCTTTATAAGCTGTTGGTGAATATCAATAAACACAAAAAGCAAGTAAAAGCTCATAGCGTTTTTTTGAATCTGGCACTTTTTGTTACATAAATTTCAGTAGAAAGTTTTTACATCGTGCGGATTCTAGCAATTTCATCTCTTAATCTTGCTGCTTCCTCAAACTCAAGTGCTTTAGCTGCTTGGTGCATTTTGACATTGAGATCTTTAATAATACTTTCGCGCTCACTTTTTGGAATCTTTTTACTTCCTTTTTCATAGAGCCTACTTAAACCACTAGATTCTATTTTAAGCTCTTGTTCTACATTTCTTTGCACAGATTTTGGCGTAATGTTGTGTTGTTTATTAAATGCTTCTTGCTTGGCGCGGCGATAATCTGTAATCTCAAAGGCTCTTTGCATTGAGCTTGTGATTTTTTTGGCATATAAAATCACTTTTCCCTCCACATTACGCGCAGCTCTACCCATTGTTTGTATAAGGCTTGTTTCAGAGCGCAAAAATCCCTCTTTATCTGCGTCCATAATGGCAATCAAGCTTACTTCGGGCAAATCAAGCCCCTCACGCAAGAGATTGATACCAATAAGCACATCAAACTCTCCAAGTCTTAGGGCGCGTATGAGGTGATTGCGTTCAATAGCGTCAATATCGCTGTGCATATAGCGCACTTTTATGCCAAATTCTGCGTAATATTTGCTTAGCTCTTCTGCCATTTTTTTTGTCAGCGTAGTGATAAGCACACGTTGATTTTTAGCAATTCTTGCTTTAATTTCATCATATAAATCAAGCACAGCATTATCAGTATCTCGCACTTCATAGAGAGGGTCAAGTAGCCCTGTGGGGCGAATAATTTGTTCTGCAATATGTGCTTGACTAAGCTCTAATTCTCTCTGTGCAGGTGTAGCGGAGACAAAAAGAAAATGAGGTGCTTTTGTGATAAATTCATCAAAGCGCAAGGGACGATTATCAAGTGCGCTTGGCAAACGGAATCCATATTCTACAAGCACTTCTTTGCGACTTCTATCTCCTGCATACATACCGCCAAATTGTGGCAAACTCACGTGAGATTCATCAACGATGAGAAGATAAGGCTTACCCTTTTGCTCAAAATAATCAAGGAGTGAATAAGGCGTCTCACCTGCCTTCTTGCCTGTGAGATGACGCGCATAATTTTCAATCCCTTTGCAAATCCCTGATTCTTTTATCATTTCTAAATCAAACTCTGTGCGGGTTTTAAGCCGTTGATATTCAATATGTTTATCTTGCGCAATAAATTCCTCAAGGCGATACTCAAGTTCAGATTCTATATCTTTAATCGCTCTCTCAAGCCTTTGTGCGCCTACGATAAATTGATTTGCTGCATAGAGGACAAAAGATTCTAATTGCGTAAGGGCTGTGCGTTCTAGCGAATCAAATACGCTCATACGTTCAATTTCATCGCCAAAAAACTCAATGCGGATAAACTCTCTTTCATTATATGCAGGAAAAATATCAATGACTTCCCCATTTACACGGAAGTTTCCACGTTCAAAAATGGTGTCATTGCGCGTATAGCCCATATCTACAAGTTTTAAAAGAAGTGATTTTTGAGGTTCTTCTTGTCCGATTTCAAATTTGTGAATCATCGTAAGATATTCCGCTGGGTTTCCTAAACCATAGTTTGCCGATACACTTGCTACGACAATAATATCATCATAGGCTAAAAGTGAGGTTGTAGCCGAGAGACGCAGTCGCTCCAAATCTTCATTGATACTAGAATCTTTTTCAATAAACAAATCGCGGCGGGGTATATAGGCTTCTGGCTGGTAATAATCAAAATGTGAGATAAAGTATTCAACGTGATTTTTAGGGAAGAAACCACGAAATTCGCTGTAAAGTTGTGCTGCAAGGGTTTTATTATGTGTCATAATGAGTGTGGGGATATTCAGATGAGCGATGATATTTGCCATCGTGTAAGTTTTACCACTTCCTGTAACACCCACAAGTGTGGTGTATTGCGCACCATTACGAATAAATTGTGTGATGTGTTTAATGGCTTGGGGTTGGTCTCCTGCGGGCGCAAATTGAGAATCTAAGATAAATTTTCCCATTTTATCCACACTCCTTGAGATTTTGTGTTAAAATTATAATCTATTTTTCACAACCAAAGGATTGTAAAATGAGTAGCGTAATGGAAAAACTCTCCCAAAAAATTGAAGAAATGCTCTCAAAAATTGCCCATCAAAAAGAAGAAATAGAATCTTTACATCTTGAAATTTCTTCGCTCAAAGCACAAAATGAAGCTAAAGACAGCCAAATCTCTAACTTATATGAAGAAATTGCCTCTAAAGACAGAGGCTTTGAAAACCTTTTTGCTAAAATTGATGAAGGGCTCAAATAATGACGCACGAAAGCCTTGAAATAGTGCTGAATGGCAAACGTTATATGATTTCCCTTGATTGCTTACACGATGAGGTGAGAGAGAAACTTAAAGAGCTCTCTGCCCAAAAAATTGAGCCACTCACCCTCTTGAAACTCTATATCACTAAGGCTCAAGAATATGCCCTTATCTGCCAATCACTTGAAAATCTCTATAAAAGTCTTGAAAATGTAGAGATGCCTACTCCGCATACAAGTGTGGAGATTCACGCCATAGGGAATCTGTGAATTATTACCTTATAGCTCCGATTGGACTAAAATCTCCACCACTTGTTTATGAGTGCGCAGAGGAATGTGCCAAAGAGAGCATTTGTTCTATTGTTGTGCGTGGCAAAGCTTATCTTGGTGTCATATTACAATCGCTTGATAAACCTTCTTTTGAATGCAAAATCGCACATAAAATGATAGATTGTTTTTTGCCTCATCAGATACTTTTAGCTTCATTTGTTGCACAATATTACTGCGTAGGTTTAGGGGAAAGTTACGGGCTTTTTATCCCCCAAGAGTGTAGCGGTGAGGAGGTTAAGAATGAGGAAAACAAGGATAAGCAAAAAGAAAATGAGAATCTTGCAAGGTTAGCCTTTGAACTTAAAACTTTAAGCAAAGCACAAAATGAAGCTCTCACATTTTTATCATCTCATACTAATCCTTTACTTTTTGGCGATACAGGAAGCGGAAAAACAGAAATATATATTCATCTCATCGCCCATACGCTTGCCAAAGCCCAAAATGCACTTTTTTTAATGCCAGAAATTGCGCTTACTCCCCAAATAGAATCTCGTCTTAGGGAAGTATTTGGCGATGTAGTAGGAATCTGGCATAGTAAAATCACTCCTGCACAAAAAAGAAAACTTCTTCTTGCTTTATATAATGGCACGATACGCATAATTGCAGGAGCAAGGAGTGCGTTATTTTTGCCTATAAGAGAGCTTGGGCTAATTATTGTTGATGAAGAACACGATGATGCTTATAAATCTCAAAGCTCACCGCATTATAATGCGCGTGATATGGCACTTTATCTTGGGAGCAAAACACATATCAAGGTTGTTTTAGGTTCGGCAACACCAAGCGTGGTAAGCTATCATAATGCGAGCAAACAAGGTAGTGTATATCGCTTGAAAGGACGATATTTTACTTCACATAAATCTATTCGTATTGTTGCTCAAAATGCACAAATAGCACATACACAAACAGAATCTGCACCTATTGATGAAGAACTTGTAGTAAAAATCAAAGAAAAACTTGAACATAATGAGCAAGCCATTGTATTTATCCCTACGCGTGCGCATTATAAGATGCTTGTATGTAGCGAATGTGGAAGCGGGGTAGAATGTGCATTTTGTTCAGTGAATATGTCTTTACATCTTGATAAAAATGCACTTATTTGTCACTATTGTCATTGGAGCACACCTATTCCTTCAATATGTCCTCAATGCAAGAGCGAGAGTTTGTGCTCTCATCGTATTGGCACTGCTCAAGTTGCACAAGCCTTACAAAATGCACTTCCGAATGCAAAAATTACACTTTTTGATAGGGATAATATCACTACGCATACAAAATTAAAGACAATACTGCAAAAATTTAATGATGGCAAGATTGATGTGCTTGTTGGCACGCAAATGTTAAGCAAAGGACACGACTATCATCGTGTGAATCTTGCGATAATACTAGGTATTGATTATGTGCTCAAAGGAAGTGATTATCGCTGCAATGAACGGGCGATAAGTTTATTGCACCAAATCGCAGGGCGCAGCGGGCGTAAATATGATGGTGAAGTATATGTTCAAAGTGCTAATGGTATGTTTTTGGAGCAGTTTTTAGGAGATTATGAGGATTTTTTACATTATGAATTGCGCAACCGCCCACATCTTTATCCACCTTATCAGAGGTTGGCTACACTTACTTTTTCGCATAAGATAGAATCTAAAGCGTTGAATGCTATGCAAAATGTGCGAGACATACTTTTAAAAAGTGGTTTGGGCGAGGTAGAGATTGTGGGAGATTGCAAAGCATTGGTAGAGCGACTTTATAATAAATATCGCTTTGTATTATTGCTTCGCTCATCTTCTACGCGCGCACTTTTAGAGGTATTGCATTATCTCAATGCCCATATTCATCAAGAATTAAAGCGTATGTATGAAATTGATATTGACCCTTTAAATATAGTGTAGAGGTAGTTTAGCTATAATAAAATATTGTGTAAGATACAGAATAAAAGGAGAGTAAATGAAAATTGCCATATCTTGTTTTTCACCATTAGTGCAAAACAGCTTGAGTTTTTTTTTAAAAGATTATTTAAGTAGTGAGAGTGAATGTGATTTTATCATCACTGATGATATAAATCAGAAACACTACACTAAAGCAGTATGTCTTGTAAGTGATGATGTGCATTCGCATATTCGCAAACCTTTTACACAACAAAGTCTATCTGAAGATATACAGGCTTTTTATGAGAAGATTCAATCTCAAGCAGTAGATATATCTCATCAATCAACACATTTACAAGAGACACAGACTTTACCAGAAGCCTTTGAGCCGCCTATGTCGCCACCTAGTTATCCACAGCCCAAGATTCCAAAACAACTTGAAAGCCAAATTGAGCAACTCTGTCAAGAGAGCGCAAAGGAGCTTACACAGAAGATTCTTACCCTTCTTAAACATACACAATAATGAACAAGCAATCAACAATGAACATTGCAAGATTTCACATTCAAGCAGGAAAACTCAAGAATCTACCTTTAGTGTGGAATAATCAAGAAAGCACGCGTCCAACAAAATCTATTGTGCGAGAATCTTTTTTTAACACAATGAGCACAAATATTGTGGAGTGTGTATTTGTTGAAGCATTTGGAGGTTGTGGTTCAATGGGGATTGAAGCACTTTCTCGTGGTGCAAGTGAGGCAATATTTTATGAGATAGATAAAAGAGCCTATAATATCTTGTTGCAAAATCTCACATTTGCACAAAAAAGAGAAACAGCACTAAAATTTTATGCCTACAATACCGATTTTTTTACACAAAGTTTTCATAGATGGATTACTCTGAAAGAAAATGTGATTTTATATCTTGACCCACCCTTTTGTATTAGAGAAGGTATGGAGGATATTTATGAGCGTCTTTTGATAATGGTAGAAAATCTTGGACGATGTAATGTGCATTTTATTGTTTTTGAACATTGGAGTGGGTATAATATGCCTTTTATTGTTGGGGAATATATACTGCTTAAAACGCGTCAATTTGGTAAAAGCAGCCTGACTTATTACACATTAAAGGATTAATTATGGCAGAAGAAGAAAAAGCAGCAGAAAGTGGTGGAGATAAAAAGAGCAAAGCAATTTTATTTGTTGTTATTGGCATTGTGGTAGTGCTTCTTTTATTGGTAGGTGTTATGGTGTTGGTGATGACAAGTGGAGGGCACGATGAGGAGGAGCACGAACAAAAACCAGCAGAAGTTACTCAAACTCAAGCTAGTGCGCCTTCACAACAAGCTGCAAAAATCATTGTAGGCAACACAGTTTCGGTGCGTAGCACAGATAAATTTGCTCCGGGCTTGATTTACCCTGCAGAAGGTCCCCTCCCTTTTACGGTGAATTTAATGACACAAACAGGCAAACGTTATCTTAAAACAAGTGTGCAATTTGAGCTTGATAAAGATGAACTGAAAGCAAATGCCACTAAGGCAGAGTTAGATAAAAAATTGCCTATGGTGCAAGATACCATTATTGAGATTCTCTCTTCAAAATCTATTGAAGATGTTGCCACAGTGAAAGGGAAAAATCGTGTCAAAGATGAGATTGTAAAACGTCTTAATGAATTTTTGATTGATGGACAGGTGAGTGATATATTTTTTGTTGAGTTTGTGGTGAGTTAGTGATTGATAGGGATTGATATTATTAGTATTGCTCGTATGCAGAAATTTGTAGAAAAATTTGGCACAGCTGCACTGGAGCGTTTTCTTTGCGAAAAAGAGATAGCTCTGTGCATAAATGCCAATGAAACTATAAATATTCCTCGTGTAGCTGGATTTTGGGCAGCAAAAGAGGCGTGTTCTAAAGCATTGGGCGTGGGTATAGGAAGTAAGCTAAGCTTTTTGGATATGCACATAAGCAAAAGTAGCACAAATGTGCCTAGCATTCATCTTGTATCCGAAAAAATAAGTGATTTTAATATAAAAAATATTGCACTAAGTATCAGCCACGATGGAGGATTTGCGATTGCTGTAGTAGTTATTATTTAGGCTTAGGCTTCTTTGGTCTTTGTTTAATCCAAGCAACATCACTTAAAACATTTGCTTTCTCTATGTATGTTTTGTCGTAATTTTTAGTTATTTCATCTGCGAAACTATGAGATAGCATACCAAAAGTAATGACAATAAAAACTAATATCTTCCCCATTCCATCCTCCAAAATAAAATTGATTCTATCATTTTAAAGTTTAATGAATGCTTTTATGGAGTTTTATGAGCGATTTTTAATCATATCTGCGATAAGAAAAGCCATTTCAAGCGCTTGGATCGCATTGAGTCGTGGATCGCATTGAGTATTATAATTGCAAACTAACCCTTCTTCGGTAATTGCTTGTGAGCCGCCAATACATTCTGTTACATCTGCTCCTGTCATTTCTAAATGCACTCCTCCAGCATAGCTTCCATAGGCTTTATGTATTTCAAAAAAGCTTTTCACTTCATCAAGCACACTATCAAATACACGCGTTTTGTAACCATTATTTGTTTTGATTGTATTGCCGTGCATAGGATCGCAGCTCCATAGAATCTCGCGTCCTTCAGCATTGATAGAATCTAATAATTGAGGGAAGTTGCTTTTAATTTTATCAGCCCCCATACGCACAATGAGATTTAGTCTGCCACTTTGATTAAGCGGGTTAAGCTTATCGCAAATACCCATAATGTCATCTTTTGTAGCATTTGGTCCAATTTTTACGCCCACAGGATTCTTTACTCCGCGCAAAAACTCAATATGTGCTTCATCAAGCCCTCTTGTGCGTTCTCCAATCCATAACATATGTGCGGAGCAATCATACCAATCCCCTGTGAGAGAATCTTGTCGGCAAAGTTGTTCCTCATAATGAAGCACAAGGGCTTCGTGCGAGGTGTAAAATTCTGTCTCACGCAATGTGGGGGAATGTTCAGAATCAATGCCACAGGCTTTCATAAAATCAAGCGCTTGAGTGATACGAGAGGCAAGCTCTTCGTATTTTTGTCCAAATGTATTATTTTTGACAAAACTAAGATTCCATTTATGCACTTGATTAAGATCAGCAAAACCTCCTTGTGCAAATGCGCGTAAAAGATTGAGTGTAGCTGCACTTTGATTATAGGCTTGAATAAGGCGATTTGGGTCGTGTTCTCGCGCTTGTTGTGTGAATGCCATATCATTAATCATATCGCCACGATAACTTGGGAGTTCAAGATGTCCATTTGATTCTGTATCACTTGAGCGAGGTTTGGCAAATTGTCCTGCGATGCGTCCAACTTTGACTATTGGACACGAAGCACCAAAGGTAAGGATTGCACCCATTTGAATGATAACTTTAAATAAATCGCGAATATTAATGGCGTTAAATTGCGAAAAACTCTCCGCACAATCCCCACCTTGCAATAAAAATGCCTCTCCTTTGCATACTTGAGCTAGACGTTCTTGCAATACACGCGCTTCACCTGCAAAGACAAGCGGTGGATAAGATTTAAGCTGCATTTCCACAGATTCTAAAAGCTGTTGATTTTTATAGACAGGGTGCTGCTTAATGGGTTTATTTCTCCAACTTTTTGCGTGCCACTGCATAATATCCTCCTTTATTATTGTGTATAAAACTTAAAAAAGATGAGATTCTACCATACTTTTTGCTATTTTATATTTTTATATACATTGAGCGCTGCTGGAGCTTGGATTGTGGGCATTATTTCAAGCGTATTGATATTAATGTGCTGTGGTAGTGAAGCAACCCATAATACACTTTGAGCAATATCTTCAGGCATAAGCGGTGTTGTGCCTTCATATACGCTTTTTGCCTTGTTTTCATCGCCCTTAAAGCGCACTTGTGAAAATTCACTTCCACCACATAAGCCCGGCTCAATGTCGCTTATACGGATATTTTTATCATACAAATCAGCACGAAGATTGAGACTAAATCGTTTTACAAAAGCCTTTGTCGCACCATATACATTACCACCCGGATAGGAATAAGTGCCTGCGATTGAGCCAATATTAATAATATGTCCATAGCCTTGAGCTACCATTTGAGGCAAAATAAGATGTGTAAGCTTGATAAGAGCTAGGATATTTACCTCTACCATTTGTTCCCAATCAGCAATATCTGCTTTATCTGCGCTGCTTAAGCCAAGTGCCAAACCTGCATTATTGATAAGCACATCAATATTTTGAAATTCTTGAGGAAGTAATTTGAGCGCAGATTCTATTTTTTGTGTATCTCGCACATCACATATAATTTTTTCACATAATATGCCAAGTTCGTTTTGAATCGCATTTATTCGCTCTCCTCTTCGTGCGAGAATAATTACTTTGTGCCCATTGCGGACAAAAAGCTCAGCAATTGCTTTACCAAAACCAGATGATGCTCCAGTGATGAGTGCAGTCATAAAGTCTCCTTTTCTTGAGGTTTGTGAATGCGTTCAAACATACGCTTATGGCTTATAAACTTAATCTCACCCTCTCTTGTGAGCTCATTAATAAGACGTTTAAAAAGTTTTTTGCTCATTTGTAGAGTATGAAAAACTTTTTGAGGTGAGGCAGAAAAATCAAGCGCTAAAGGCATACAATTGAGCAAAAATTGCTTTTGTTCTTGAGTGTGTGGCGGATTGAGTGTGAGGTCAAGTTTGCCATCGGAACGTTGGTGTGAATACGATGAGGCATTTTTAATATACACCTCAATGTGTGTGCCTACATTTAATACAATTCCTTGTGGTAATTCATTGTGATAAAGCAAGCCATAATAAGCATTTTCTACCACACAACCAAAGCCTAAGGGTGTTTGTTCAAAGACAAGTGCCTTTATTTTTTTGTGTGTTGATAGTTTTGGTGCGGGTTTGAGATAGGATTTGATATTCGTTTTGGCAAGTAGGCGCGATTGCTTATCAAGTGTAATTGCCACGATTACTTTTTGATGTAATTTAAAGTGTCTAGGGTTTTGAGTTGGCATAAAAATATGCTTATCAACACCTATATCTAAAAAGCAACCAAAAGGTGCAAAATCTATTACTTCAAGCTCTGCTATATCGCCATATTGTGCTTTTGGAGTTTGTGTGGTAGCAACAACTCGGTCATCTGAATCTGTAAGCACAAATACTTCTAATTCATCATTGATTGCACTTTGTGCAGGGAGAAATTTATTGGGTAAAAGCACTTCTGTGAAAATGGGTGTCGCAGATTCTATATTTTGTAGAGAATCTTGTGGTAATCCGCCAAGATATGCTCCATATTTACTTAAACGTATAATGCGTAACCTTTGGATTTTGCCTATTTGTATTGCTTTTGTGTGTTGTATAAGCTTAGTGTGTGCAAGAGTTTTATTCACTCTTACATTTTTCACTTCAGCGGATTGTTTTGAGAATGGCTTGGAATGTCTCAATTTCTTTTCCTTGAGATTGAATAATGCGTTTGGCAATGTTTTTTATATCTTCATTTTGTGTGTATATCAAAATTTGTTTTGAAGCATCAATCGCACCTTGATGATGAGGAATCATACCCTCAAGGAAATCGCGGTCAATTTGATTGCTAAGCTTAATTTCACTCATAGCCTTCATCATAGTGTCCATATCTGTTTTGGCTTGATTATTAAAGAGTGTTATTTCTTTGGGGCTATAAAGCTTTTTTTGTTCTTGTAGCTGTGGGAGAAGGGCTTGAAACTCTTGAATTTCCGCATTTTGTTCTTTAATAATTGCTTGAGCTTGAGCTCTTACTTTTTGATTATGAGAATATTTTAAAAGCATTTGCGAAGCATCAATCGCACCTTGATGATGAGGAATCATATTTGAAAGATAATTTAAATCTATATTATCACTTTCTACAAATGCTGTATCCATCATAGGCTTATGCATTGAATTTATGATTATTTCTGAAATAGTGGAATTTGTTTTATATTCGTGAGTGTGAGTTGAATGTATAGTTTCTTCTGCTATGGCAGCAGCACTTATTAAGCTTATACTCGCCACTAGATTCGGTAAAAGGTTTGATAAAGTTATATTTTTCATAATATACTCCTTATAATACTCTTATACAAAAACAACTATAACAAAGTTATTTGTTATTTGTGTAAATATAAGAGATGATTTGCATTGAAGAGAGAAGTAGCTTATTTTAAACAATCCCATTGCGATAGAGTGTGCAGAATTCTTGGGCGATTCGTGGGCTGCACGAGCCTTTGATAGCACTAAATTGCAATGCTTTTTGCTTGAGGCTTTCATCAAAAGGCTTGTCAAGAAGTGTTTTTAGAATCTCTATAAATTCAGCACGACTAGGAGCATAAAATCCTAACACAAGTCCAAACCTATCGCTTAGTGAGAGAATCTCATCTTGAGCATCATTAAGATGAAGAGTGTCTTGAGGGTAAGATTCTGTAATGAGATGGCGGTGATTTGAAGTGGTATAAAAAAGGATATTGTGTGCTTTATTTTCAAAAGAGCCTTCAAGAAGTGTTTTGAGCGACTTGTAATGTTCTTCATAAGGAGTAAAACATAAATCATCACATACAATAATAAATTTATAGGGTAATTCTCGCACACAATCTTGCACCATAGGCATAATGCCTAAAGATTCTTTATTGATCTCTATGATGCGTAAAAGTGAAGTGGGGGAGAGCAAATGGCTTAATACAAAGTGAATTGAAGAACTTTTACCACAACCTCTAGCTCCCCATAATAAAGCGTGAGAAGCTTTTTCTCCCCGCATAAAGGCAAATGTATTATTTTTTAAGGCACTTATTTCTTTTTCTAAACCGATAAGTTGAGTGCATCGCTTAAAATCTACAATAGGTTTAAAATATCCATTTAAGTTTTCAAATGCAGGGCGATACACACAGGCAAGATGTTCTTCCCAAGAAAAATCAAAGAGCTTTGGTAGCATTGTTTGTTGTGCGTTTTGAAGTATTTTTGTGCGATGTTAATTTATTGCACTCAAGCGTGATATGAGGTGTTGGCAATGGAGTAAGAGTAATTTTAGCACTTCCTCCCTTTTTGAGTGCGCCAAAGAGTATTTCATCGCTGAGAGCGAGTTTAATTTGGCTGTCTATAATTTTTTTCATTTCACGCGCACCAAGTGCTTTGTCCATACTTTGTGAAGCAAGGTAATTGAGTGCTTTGGAATCTATCTTAAGGTGAATATGCCGTGCTTTAAGTGAAGTAGCAAGGTCATTAATGTATTTTTGCGCAATAAGCTTGTATTGTTCAAAGCCAAGCGGATTAAATGCAATGATTCTATCAATGCGACTACGCAATTCAGGTGAAAAGAGTGATTTGATTGCTGTGTGATTTTTACTTTGTGTATTGGCATTAAATCCAAGAGTGTTCGTTTCTTGACTTCCTGCATTGCTTGTCATAATAACAATTACATTTTTAAAATCTGCCCTGTTTCCTGCATTATCTGTTAAGCTTGCCGCATCAAGAATCTGTAATAGAATATTATAAATATCGTGATGAGCTTTTTCTATTTCATCAAATAATAAGACACAATGAGGGGTTTTGCGCACTGCATCTACAAGCAACCCTCCTTGTTCAAAGCCTACATATCCAGCAGGCGCTCCAATAAGGCGTGAGATAGAGTGAGGTTCCATATATTCGCTCATATCAAATTTTACAAAGCCAATACCAAGTATGCGTGCTAACTCTTTTGCAAGTTCTGTTTTCCCCACACCGCTTGGTCCAGCAAATACAAAGCTACCAATAGGCTTGTTACCCTCACTTAAGCCTGCCTTGTTTGTTTTAATGACATTGCTTAGATCATCAATAGCCTTATCTTGTGCGAAAATCCGCTCTTTAAGTTTAATGGAGAGATTTTGCAGAGATTTTCCCTCATCTTTGCTTATAGAGCTTTTAGGAATATGCACGCTTTTGCTAAGAATAGATTCTATATCTTTGATTGTGATAGTTGGGGTAGAATCTATTTTGTTGTGATAGATTCTCATATTTGCTCCCACTTCATCAAGTAAATCAATGGCTTTATCAGGGAGGAATTTATCGCTTACATACCTTGCAGATAAATCTACACACGCTTTGAGGGCATTTTTGGTATATTTAATATGATGATAAGATTCATAAATAGGAGCTAAACCCTCAATAATTTTATAACAATCCTCTAGGCTCGGTTCTTTGACTTCTATCTTGCTAAAGCGACGTGATAAAGCTTTATCTTTGTCAAAATGTGTTTTAAACTCGGCAAATGTAGTTGCTCCAATACATCGCAATGAACCATTAGCAAGGGCGGGCTTAAGGAGGTTTGATGCATCGAGATTTGAACCTGAAGTCGCTCCTGCACCTACAATGGTATGAATCTCATCAATAAAAAGCACACTATGAGGTGTTTGTGTTATTTCTTTCAGTACGCCTTTGAGACGTTTTTCAAAATCGCCACGATATTTGCTCCCTGAAATCATCGCGCCCACATCAAGAGCAAAAATTTGTGCATTATGTAGTACTTTTGGGAGTCGTTTGTGATAAATCTCAAGTGCTAAACCTTCAGCTATCGCAGTTTTTCCTACACCGGGCTCTCCTACGAGGATAGGATTATTTTTTTTGCGCCGAGTGAGAATTTCGCTTACGCGCCAAATTTCTTCCTCTCGTCCAATTACAGGGTCAATCTTTCCTTCTTTGGCAAGAATAGAAAGATTTTTCGTGTATTTGTTTAAATAGCTCTCATTTGTATCCTGTGATGATTCTTTATGCTCTTGGTATATGTCTTGCTCTTGTTCTTGGTGAGTAATGATTTCTAATACACTTAATCTATCTATGCCTTGTGATTTAAGAATCTGTGTGCTAAAACTTTGATTTTCTTCCATAATTGAGGCGAGTAAATCGCCTACATCTATGTTTTGGCGATTACTACTTTGTGCGTGTTTTACCATTGCTTCAATGATTCTATCAAGTGCTGGTGTTTGCTTTGGATTTTTAGTAAGCTCGTGAGAAAAAGGGACATATTTTTGTAAATACAGGTTTGTCATTCGGCGCATTTCTTGGATATTGCCCCCACATTTTTTTAAAATAGACATACCTTGCGTGTTATTTAAGGTAGCAAGAAAAAGATGCTCTGTTGTAAGGATATTATGTCGCATTTCGCGTGCAATATCAATAGATTCATTAAATACAAGTGTAAGATTTTGTCCTATCATTGACACTCCCTAATTAAGGCATTTCCTCTGTAATAACGCGTAAAGGGTATCCGTGCTGTTTTGCCATTTGACTTACAATTTGCATTTTAAGTTCGGCAATATCATAGGTATAGATACCGCATACCCCTTTTCCATCATTATGAATTTTAAGCGTAATTGCCGTGGCTTCATCAGAAGTTTTATCAAACACCTCCATAAGAATGCGTGCTACAAAATCCATTGCTGTCCAATCATCATTTAAAAGCAAAACACGATACATTTTTGGTTCTTCAAGCAGAGTATCTAAGCTTGTTTCAAATGCTGTATGCGCCAAGAGAATCCTTTATGAAGTAAAATATTTTAGAGATTCTATCAAAAATAATACAACAATGTAAAGAATATCAAGGGTAAGCAAGCAAGAGAAAAAGAAAGATGAAAGTATCGTTGGAGATGAGAGAGCATATTTTTACTCTCTCAATATCACCTATGAGTGTATTTTAGCTTCCTTGGCATATTTTTCACCAAGCTCAAAAGCTTTTTTATTTGCTTCTTGAACTTTAGCTGGCACTTTTTCTATCATCGTTTGGAATACAAGATTTCTATCTACACATTGAGTAAAGGTGGTCGTAATAGCAAGTGCTACAACAGATTGCGTTACGACATTGCCCACTTCTTCTTTTGCGATAGTGATGATAGGAATCTCATAAATTTTAAATTTTTTTCTATCTTCTTCGCTTGGTCGCACGAGATTTGGCTCAACAACGATGATACCACCTTCTTTTACACCATTTTTAAAAGAATCATAACTCACTTGTGCTGTGGAGAGCATAAACTCAATTTCACCTTCATTTGCATAAGGATAAAGGATTTCTTCATTGCTCAGTAGAATATCTACTTTTGTTGGTCCTCCACGCACTTGACTTGTGTAGGTTGCAGCTTTTACTCCATAACCTTTATCTTTAATTTGCGCTTCAGCGAGAATCTCTCCTGCCAAAAGCACACCTTGTCCTCCTACGCCTGTAAATCGTAACTGATGCATCATTTTAATGTCCCCCTTTAGCTTGAGCTTTTTTAATTACATCTTCGTATGCTTGACAATATTCAACTCTATCTGTTTGATGCTTGAGGATTCCTGTAGGGAACTTACCTGCGCGTTCTTCAGGTGAGAGCGTGTCAAATTTATTTTTAGACACAAGACGAGATTCTATCCATTTAAGCATAGATGTTGCTTCACCCATTTTATTCTTGCGCCCAAGATTGATATGACAATTACTATGAATATCAAAAAAACTAAATCCTTTATGGGTAAAACCTTCCATAAGGACTTTTTCAAGTTTTTTGGGAGTGAGCACGCTTTCACGCGCAACAAAACTTGCTCCTGCTGCACTTGCCACTTCACAAGGGTCAAAATTAGGGTCAATATTGCCATATTGTGCTGTAACTGTCCAAAAATCTTTAGGTGTAGTAGGTGAAGTTTGAGAATTAGTAAGCCCATAGATGAAGTTATTAATCATCACAAGGTTAAGGTCAATATTGCGCCGACAAGCGTGAATTGTGTGATTTCCACCAATAGCCATAGAATCTCCATCACCAGAGATAACAACTACTTTTTTATCGGGGTTGGCAAGCTTAATGCCCGTAGCATATGCCATTGTTCTGCCGTGTGTGGTATGCACAGTGTTGCAATTCACATATGAAGAGAATCTTCCCGAGCAACCAATCCCGCTTACAATACATACATCATTCATATTCCAGCCAAGTGCATCAATAGCGCGTATTACGCTTTTTAAGATAACACCATCGCCGCAGCCCCAACACCAAAGTGTTGGCATTTTATCCATTCGTAAATATTCTTCGTAATTAAAAGCCATTTTACATCTCCTTGATTGTTGTGATAATCTCTGTGGGTGAAATACTGCGTCCATTAGCCTTGCCTAGAAAAGCAATATCTTTTTGCATAATACGTTCCACCTCTTGTCTGTATTGTCCCTTATTGAGCTCAATCATAAGAATTTTCTCAAATTTTTTGCCTAGTGCCTTAAGTTGTTTTGCGGGGCTAGGCCACATTGTGATAGGACGGAAAAGCCCTACTTTTACACCTTGTTTTCTTAGAGTATGAATAGCCTCTTTTACAGAAAGCGAAACAGAACCATAGGCAATAATAAGAATCTCTGCATCATTTATCTCATATTCTTCATACTCCACAATATCATCAATATGAGATTCAATCTTATTAAAAAGTCTATCAATAAGGTTTTGCGATAGCTTTTCATCTTCAGTTGGGAATCCGCTTGCTCCGTGATGAAGTCCTGTGATATGGTATTTGTAGCCCTTGAAGAACGGATTAAGCACAGCAGGTTTATCTTGTGCAACACCATAAGGCTGATAATCTTTTGGGTCGCCTTTAAATTCTTCGCGATTGTAGATTGTAGGTTTAATATCTTTGAAATCAGGAATGAGCGTTTTGCCGTGCATATGTCCTATTGTTTCATCAAGAAGCAAGAAAACAGGTGTCATATACTTTTCTGCAAGATTAAATGCACGAATAGTTTGTGTATAAGCCTCTTGAAGATTCCCTACTGCAAGTGCGATTGAGCAAAAATCGCCGTGGCTGGGAGATTTAGTTTGGTTAATATCACCTTGCGATACACGTGTAGGCAATCCTGTGGAAGGTCCTCCACGCATTACATCAACTACCACAAGAGGAATTTCAGCCATAAAGCCATAACCAATTTGTTCAGATTTAAGCGATATGCCCGGTCCAGAAGTAGCAGTCATCGCTTTGACACCACTCATTGATGCTCCTAATGCCACAGCAATGCCACTAATTTCATCTTCCATTTGGATAAACTTTCCTCCAATTTTTGGTAGTTCCACACTCATCTCGTGCGCAATTTCACTTGAAGGCGTGATGGGATAGCCACCAAAAAAACGACAACCTGATTCTATCGCAGCTAACGCGACAAGTTCATTTCCTCCTGTAATTAGCTCACGCATTTTCTCTCCTTATATCACCATAAATTTGTTTTCTTTGATTTTTGCAGCGCGTTCTTGCGCTTCTTTGCTGACTTTGGCGAACTTGAATTCTTCCTTATCGGCAACAAAAATTGCAAAATCAGGACAATGCAGCTCGCATTCTCTACAACCAATACAACTCTCTGGATAAGCCACAGAGATGATTTTTCCTAGAACTTTATGTTCATCTTTTTTCATACCCAAAACGCCACTCGGACAGAGCGACACACATACATCACACGCTTTGCAACGTGTCTCATCAACCCATACCGGCACATTTTGCGGTGCTTTTTTGATTCCCATTTCCCTTCCTTTCTCGTTTAGAATAGATGTGTTACTTTAAGATTCTCTGTTTAACAATGCGTTATCTTTAAGAATCTCAACTTGTTGTTTGATACCCTGTGTGGAAATATTTAACATTTCCTGCTCTTGCTGATTCAATGGTAATTCTACAATGTGTTTCACTCCTTTTTTGCCAAGTTTAATTGGAAGCCCAAGATAAATGTCTTTTATTCCATATTCACCCTCTGTAAATACGCTACATACGAGTGTCTCTTCATTTGGGGTGGCAATAGCCTCAAGTATTTTTATCACTCCACTTGCGGGAGCAAAATATGCCGAGCCTTGTTGATAATAATTTACAATTTTAGCTCCGCCACCTTTTGTTTCTCTGATGAGTTCCTCTTGCATTTGAGGGGTAAAAATATCAGTAAAACTTTTACCCTCACAAAGGCAATAACGCAACAAAGGTAACATATCATCACTATGAGCCCCTATTACAAATGATTGTATATGTTTATTAAAATTTCCAAGCATTGCTTTGCTTTCATAGGTAAGTCGTGCGCTATCAAGCACTCCTGCCATACCAATTACACGTTCTTTTTCAAATCCACTCCAATGTTTTGCCACAAGACACATTGCATCAAGTGGGTTTGAAACAATAATCAGTAGTGCTTGAGGAGCAACCCTAGCCACATTTGAGCTAATCTCTCGTAAAATAAACGCATTTTTAAGTAGTAAATCATTACGCGTCATATTAGGAGTGCGTGGGAATCCAGCAGTGATTATTACCACTTCACTATCAGTCATTTCTTCATAAGAATCACAACCCCTGATAAGAGTAGGAATATCAAAAATGGCTGCAGCTTGTGAAATATCAAGCCCCACACCTTTGCAACGAGGAATATCATTGCTAAAAAGGAGAATCTCTCTTGCAATATGTCGCATAGCACCTAAAAATGCAATATGAGAGCCGACATTGCCAGAGCCGCCGATGATAGCGATTTTCCCAAACATTTTTCTTCCTAAAGACTAAAAATATTTTTTGTATAGCTTTTAGAGATTTTTAGATAATACTTAAAAAGTTAAACAAAAAATTTAACTTGCTAACTATGAAACAATTTAACTTAAAAGCAAATAAAACTTAGAAATAGCTACGATGTTCTTCATAAGTTTTACTAAATTTATGTGTGCCTGTAGTTCTATCTCGCACAAAGTAAAGATAATCCACATCAGCAGGTTTGAGCACTGCCTCAATGGCTTGTAAGCTTACACTTCCAGCAGGATAGGGCGGCACACCTTTGTTTTTGTAAGTATTATAGGGCGTATCATCATTGCGAATACGTTCAGGTGTAACTTTAGAGTGTGAATAGTGCCCATAATTAAGTGAGCCGTCCATTTGCAAGGGCATATTTTTTTTGATACGATTAAATACTACGGCTGCTACAATAGGCATTTCTTCATTATTTGCTGCTTCTTTTTGCACCACAGAGGCAATACTTACATTTTTAAACCATTGCTCTTGATTGTAAGAGCCAAGTAGTTTTATTGCATTTTGTTCGTGTCGCTTCATAGAGATTTCATAGAGAATCTTCATTATTTCATCTTCCTTGATACCAACGGGAAGATTATAAGTATCTGGGAAAATTACCCCATCAGGATAGGGGAAATACTTATCATAAGCACTTTGGAGTTCATCTGCAGAGAGATTAAATTTTTGTGCAAGTATGCGAATAAAATAATACAAGGTTTCGCCCGGAATCAGCGTAACTTCTTTAGTAGCAGCTTTTGAGCTTACAAGAGCTTTAAAAAATGCACCTTTAGGTAACAATTCAGATTTCATATCAATATAGCCACTTTGCGGTTGTCCTAAGAAACGAATGAATAGAGCATCTAATTTATTAAGGTGTTGCCCGTTATTATTTAAGTATGTTATAATTCTAGGTAGTGAGCCTTTGGGTAGATTGACTATGCGTTCAGTTTGCACAGGGTGGAGCAAATAAAACAATACGGTTACAACAATAATGATAAAAAAATCCAAAAGCATTGCAAGTATAGTTATTTTTTTACTCATTTTACTTTCGCTTTCAATTATAGGATATAAGGTTCTTTCCAATGGTATTTATAGCCCTTCTATAAGTTTTGGAAAGACTCATATTGAGGGATTGTATCTTAGATTAAATAACAAGTTGGTTTTAGAAGTCCAAAAACTTGATATATCGGCGTGGCAGACTGAAGATAATTCGCAATCGCAAGATAAAAAAGATACATCTATGAGCGCCGATGAGATATTAGGCTGGATTAAGAAGTTTTTATTTGTTACTTCGTATTTTGAAAAGCTTGATATTAAGAATCTTGTTTTAGTAGATAAGCTTCAACGAAGTGTTTATTATGATGGTAAAGAATATGTCATTAATACACCTGCACTTATCGCAAGATTGGGCGTAGAAGATAACAATAAAGTTATAGAACTCTTTATTTATCAATTTGATATTTTGCAATTTGGTTTGCAAATGCAAGGAAAATTTTCTTACCAACCGCTTAAAAAAACACTTGAAATGAGGATCGCAATTTCGCCTCAAGAGCAGACTAATGACCCAGAGCAACCTACACTTTTTGTGCATGGTGTTACAGATTTTCATAAAATCAATATGGAGGCTTCTAGTTCTCATCTTTATAATCTTGAGAGTATTAAGCCCTATATTTTAAAACTCAATAATCCAATACTTAATGATTGGCTGTTTAAAAATGTGCATTATGATGTGTTAAAACTTCATTCTCTTAGATTCCAAAGCACACTTAATAAGCATTTTTTTCCCCAGCTCCAAAAAACGCTTGCTCTTGACTTAGCCATAGAATCTCCAAAAGTTTATCTAGCACCCCATCTTAAGCCTATTGAGGCAACACGTGTGATTTTATATATGCGAGATGAAAAACTCACTTTTTTACTCAAAGAACCATTTTTTACAAATATGAATCTTGATGGCTCTGAAGTTACAATAAGTAATATTTTTACCCAACCTCCTAGCGTTCAAGTTGCCATTCGCTCTCATAATGCTGTGTTGAATAATGAGTTGAGCAATTTGCTCCAAATTTATAATATTAATGTGCCTTTGCGCAGTGTAGATTCTGTCTTAGATGTGAATCTTGATATTGACATACAGAGTAAAGACAAGCAACTCCATACATTTGTCAATGGCAATATTGCTACGCCAAATACGACATTGGACATAGGAGGACAAAAGCTTATAGTGGATAATTTCAACCTTATTTTTGCTAATGCTCCCAATAGGGCTTATGTCCAGCTTCTTAATACAAAGATTAATTATGCTAATGACATTCAAGGCATACTTAATATTTTGTGGAATCTGCAAGATTCTAAGCTACAAGGAAATTTGCTTATTGATAAATTTGCCCTGAGATCACACAATCTCTCTCAAGCTAAGGCTTTACCACAAATATCAAAAGAAAGCGATGAACTGACAAGGCGCATTATTCAAGCTATTTATGACGAATCACAAAAAGGATTGAGCGAAGAGATTCTCAAAATTGATAAAAATAATCTTAAAAAAGTAAGTATTTTCGGAGATTTAGGACAAGATAAAGTTATTACTCTGCCAGATTTTGGTGTGAATATTTACATAGGGGAGGAGAGTGTATTTGAATTGAGTGATATTGCTAAAATTTATCCCTATTCCCCTATTTTGCAATATTTTGGCATACCAAAAGGTTCGCTCAAGCTTTGGACAAAAGATTTTGAAACTATGCGTTTAAGTGCCGAAGTCAATAATTTAACTTATCCACTTTATGATAAAAATGCTCAACGTTTAAGTCATTTTTTTCTTGAAGGAGTAATTGATAAGCGCGGCATATTCATTGGTTCAAAAAATAAAAAATTTATGTTTGTCAAAGAGGGCAATATTGTTAAAGTTATTCTTGATGGTTATAATCTGCGTATTGATGAGGTTTTTTCCAGCAAGATTCCCGCTCTTGCACAGATTAATCAAGAAAATGAGAAAAAAGAGATTCTTACTCCAGAGCAACGTAGAAAACAAGAAGAATTTATTAAAGCAAAACAAAGATATGAGCGCGAAAATAAACTCTCACCACATATTGTTTATCTTGAAACACGCAATATGGATTTTTATCTTAAGCAATATGTGATTCCATCAGATGTTGCATCTGTTGCTTTGCGCGATGGAATGATACGAGCTGATGTTACTTATGGTAATGGAGTGGCAAATGTTGATATGGCATATTCACGAGCAATTTTGCGCTTGAGCAATTTTAGTGCTACATTTCTTAATCGTGTGTGGCAACGTAATATTTTTCGGGGAGGGCTTTTTAATTTTAAGGGTATTTATGACGATGGCACGCTTAAAGGTGAAATTAGTATGCAAAATACGATTTATCAAGATTTGGCTATTGTGCAAAATGTTCTTGCACTTATTGATACAATTCCTGCATTGCTTACTTTTCGCAAACCCGGACTTGGCGCAAATGGTTATGAGATTAAAAATGGTAAAGTGAATCTCCTTATCAATGATGAATATTTGGTGCTTGAGAATATTCATTTGGTGGGCAGTTCTATTGATGTGGAAGGCGGAGGACTTGTTACATTAAAGAATCAGGCACTTGATATAGTCCTAAAAGCCTCTACGCTTAAGACTTTAACAGATATTATTAATACTATTCCATTGCTTAATTATGTCATTTTAGGGAGTGATGGTAAGATAACTACGGGAATTGTGCTCAAGGGCACGCTTGATAATCCAAAGAGTGAAGTAAGTGTTGTTGAAGATATTTTACTTAGCCCCTTTGAAATGGTTGGTAGAATCTTAAAGCCAGTAGATAAACTTTTAAATAATCTTTCCAATGCACTTGATGAAAGTGTAGAATCTATCCCACCAGAGATGTTTGATTCTAGCCAATCACCTCAAAAGTTGGATACAATAGAGTAAGACTAACAAATAAAAATGAGGAGTAATCTTGTTATCTGATTTGAGTTATAATCTTACTCTTCAAAAAAAACACAAAGATAGGGCAAAGGATTCATATGACACTTTATGATTGCAATCTTGGAGAAGAGTGCAAGATAGTGCGCTGTGATACACAAGATAGCGCACTTAAAGATAGGTTTATATCTTTTGGCATAGTGAAAGATAAAATATGTCGTGTAGTGAGGCATTCAATCAATCATTTGGCAGTGGCAGTAGTGATTGAAGGCACACAAGTAGCCTTGCGAGATTCTGAAGCAAAATTAATCATTGTTGAACCCATAAAGTGAAAGCATATCGTGGCAACACAAAAAGTTATAAAAAAACCTATACCTAAGTCAAAGGTTTTCAAAAAGCATAATAAAAAAGACATTGAGATTATTAAATCACGATTTTTAGAACATTATGGCAATGCAAAAACTGAACTCGTGTATCGTAATATTTACGAGTTGCTTGTATGCGTAATGCTTTCGGCTCAATGCACGGATAAGCGTGTGAATCTTGTAACACCAGCATTATTTAAAGCCTATCCAAATGTGGCAGCTTTAAGTCAAGCACATCTTGAAGATATTAAGGTTTTGATTCAATCTGTTTCATTTTTTAACAATAAGGCTAAACATCTTCTCACAATGGCAAATCAAGTAATGAATGATTTTAATGGGCAAATTCCAACCACACAAGCAGAGTTAAAGACTCTTGCGGGTGTGGGGCAAAAAACTGCCAATGTAGTGCTTATAGAATTTTTTGAGCAAAATTATATGGCAGTGGATACACACGTATTTCGTGTTTCCCATCGTTTGGGATTGAGCAGAGCTAAAAGTGCTCTTGAGACAGAAAAGGAGCTTACGCAGGTTTTTAAAACACAGCTTAGCACTCTTCATCAAGCTTTTGTGCTTTTTGGTCGTTATACTTGTAAGGCTTTAAAACCGATATGTGAAAATTGTTTTGTAAGTGAATTTTGTCAAAAAAAATGTAATTTTAAGCCTGCTTAAAATATAAACTTCAATATTTTAATTGTATAGTGTATAATACTTGCTATACAACATTATCTTGTAAAGTAAAGGTGGTTTGGTATGGATATTATTCATCGTAGTTTTTTTGACATTGTGCAAAATAGCATTAATAAAACACCCCACGATTCAATTATGCCGCTTAAAAAGGGGTATTTAAGCAGGATTAGTATGATTGGCACACATAATAATGTATATTTGCTTTTTGACAAGGCTTTTTTGCGTATTTTTTGTGCAGAGTTTTTGGGTGAAGAAAATCCAAATGAACAAGCCTTAGAAGATATGGCAAAAGAGTTGGCAAATCTTACCGTTGGTAGAGCAAAGGTAATGACGCAGGAGCTTGGTAAAAGCTTTAATATTTCTACACCTGATTTTTTGGGGCATCGTTTGATTAAAAATTATGACCACGGATTACACTTTCGGCTTAATAATGGGCGATGTAGTATATATATAAGACGTGTAGATTAATTTTTAGGGAGTTATAATGGCAGGCGAAAGTATTTTAGATAAACAACGTATTCATTCAGCCAAAGAGATAGAACTTGCTACATATCTTGAAGATATGATGAAAAACTATACAGGGCTTTTGGATATGGAGGCATTATTTAATGCCGAGCTTGGCAGCACAAAGATTCCACTTGGTGAGATTTTGCGTTTTGAAAAAGGATCAATTATTGACCTTGGCAAGCCTGCTGGGGAGAGTGTTGAGATTTTCATTAATGGACGTGTGATTGGAAAGGGTGAAGTAATGGTTTATGAACGCAATCTTGCTATTCGTATTAATGAAATTTTAGATTCTAATGCAATTGTGTATTATCTTACACGTGAGAAAAAATAAACTAAGTGAGAGAGACAAATGAGAATTAATATATTTCTCTTGTTGTTTATATTCTTTGCAAATATACTTTACGCTCAAGTGCAAGTGCAAAATATGGAGATAAAACAGGAAAATAATAAGATTGAGTTGATTCTCACGCTCAATGATGTTTATAATAAGCCTCCGCGTTTAAGCTCACAAAATGGATATAGAGGGGTTATATTTCCTGATTTGCAAGCAAAATCGCGGAATGAAAGCTTTAAGAATTTTTTTGTGAATGAAATGCAAATTTTTAATATTCAAAATGATCTTTATGTATTGGGTATCGGGGATACAAAGTTTATAGATGTGAGTGTCAGTAGAGCATCTCGTGCATTTAAAATTACTTTTAATAAAATCACACCTCCACAAAGTGAGATTGAAAAACTCTTAGAAAAACCGCATCAATCACAAGTGCCAATTATTGATCAGATTCCCCAATCTTTAGAATCTCAAAATAAGCAACAACAGAGTATTTTGCCTTTTAAAAATGATATAGGAATTGATACTTGGCGGTATGTCGCAGTTTTAGCCGTGATGAGTGTGCTTGTGCTTGTACTATGGTTTGTTAAACGATATATGATAAATAAAAAGCAGTTTGGGCATTATCTTGCACGTTTTGGCTCTCAAAAAGAAGCATTTGACCCTACCAAAATAGAAGTGGTATCACAAAAAAATCTTGATTCCAAACATCGCATTTTGACCATAGAATCTAATGGCTATCGGTATTTGATACTTATTGGAGCTACAAATACCACTTTGATTGACCGCTATCCTATCCCACAAAATATTAGCACACAAGAAAGATTACGTTTTGATGACCAATTTACGAAGCTTTTAGAGCAAAAGCAAGAACGACTTTCTAAATATCTCCATAATGATAAGTAATGACATATAAAATGCTCACATATTCTCCCTCGCGCCTTTGGCTATGGTTTATTGTATCATTTTTGATTCATATGATTATTATTGTTTTTTTGCTCGTGCATTTTGAACAAATGCAGTTTAAAAAAGGAACTTCTACTGATACGCGTATGAAAGTAGCAGGATTCCAAATTGTAGGTGGCGGAGAGTTAGAATCAACACAAAATACACAGCAGCATTCAGCAAGCCCATTGGAATATTCTCCTACATACATTCCCAAATCCTATGCTCCATTGAGCACTTCGCAGCCTTTTGATTTGAGCTCTTTAAGTCTTTATGATGGCAAAGGCAAAGCACAGCAAACTCTCAAGTCTAAAAGCCATATTAAAGCTCTTGCAAAGTTTCCAAGTGTAGATAACTTTGCACAAAGAGATATTGAAGAGCTTTATGGAGCTGAATTTGGCGATTATGGATTGGCTGAACAAGAGTTTTTAGTGAATCATTTGCGAGATATTGGGCGCATTACACAACGTTATTTGCAGTATCCCCCAAGTGCATTACGTTTAGGGCAGGAAGGTTTAAGCGCGGTGGAATTTTATCTCCACCCTAATGGCGATATTAGCGGACTTAAGGTTATTGTTTCTTCAAATTATATGCTACTAGACCGCAATAGTGAGCGCACGATAGAAATTGCCTATAAAGACTATCCGCGCCCCATAAGCAAAACAAAAATTCGTATTTTTGTCAGTTATGGCATTTCTTACTATAGATATTAGATTCTCACATTGATGAATGCAAAAAATCTGTAAGTATTTGTGCGTGAAGTATGGGCTCAAATTCAAGAATCTCATACTGCGCAAGATTATATTGCGTAAATGGGTCAGCTTCAGCAAAGCTTAAAGCTTCATTTTTGTTGGAAAATTTACCAATAATAATACCTCCATCTTTTGGAATCCTAGGACCAGAGGCAAGTAAAATACCCTTATCATAGCCTTTTTTGAGATAAGCTCGGTGTTCCTCTAACTTTGCAAGCACTTCTTCAAGCGGCTTTGTATAATGCACAAGGCAGACAAATAAATGTGTCATTGTGTTGCTCCTTATTGATTTGATGCTAGAGGTTGAGAATCTTCAGATTCGTTATGAGCGTGGGCTTTGAAAATATCTTGTGAAATTTTATAGCTACAAAATTTTGGACCACACATTGAGCAAAACTCTGCATCTTTAAATACTTCTTGAGGCAAGGCTTCATCGTGGTATTCACGCGCCCTATCTGGGTCTAGGGCGAGTTCAAACTGCCTATTCCAATCAAAGCTATATCTTGCATCGCTCATTGCATCATCTCTATCACGCGCACCTATGCGCCCACGAGCAATATCTGCAGCGTGCGCAGCGATTTTATAGGCTAAAATACCCTCTCGCACATCTTTAGCATTAGGTAAGCCTAGATGTTCCTTTGGTGTTACATAGCAAAGCATAGCCACACCTTTCCACGCCGCGACACACGCTCCAATAGCACTTGCAATATGGTCATATCCTGCCGCAATATCTGTAACTAAGGGTCCTAGCACATAAAAAGGCGCTTGATTACAATATTGCTTTTGAAGTTCAACATTGCGTTCAATTTGATTAAGTGGCACGTGTCCGGGTCCTTCTATCATTACTTGCACATCGGCTTCCCACGCTCTTTTGGCAAGCTCTCCCAATACTTTAAGTTCAGCAAATTGCGCCTCATCGCTTGCATCAGCCAAACAGCCCGGACGCAAAGAATCTCCAAGTGAGAGAGATACATCGTATTCTTGGCAAATTTTAAGAATCTCATCAAAATGCTCATAGAATGGATTTTCTTTATGATAGTGCATCATCCAGCTTGCCATAAGACTACCGCCACGCGAGACAATACCCATTTTTCGCTTAGCGACAAATGGCATATGCGAGAGTAAGAATCCGCAATGAATAGTGAAATAGCTCACGCCTTGCTTGGCTTGTTTTTTAAGCACGGCAAGCATAGTGTCAATATCAAGTTGTAATACATCATTTTTTACATCATAGAGAATCTGATACATTGGCACCGTTCCAATAGGCACACTTGAAGCTTGAATAACTGCAGTGCGTATTTCATCTAAATCCCCACCTGTGCTTAAATCCATAATTGTATCTGCACCATATTTAATAGACACTTTGACTTTTTCTACTTCTTCGTCAATAGAGCTTGCAAGCGAGGAACTACCAATATTTGAATTAATTTTAGTGCGTGTGGCTATACCAATTCCCATAGGTTCAAGATTTGTGTGATTGATATTTGCTGGGATAATCAGCCTTCCACGTTCAATCTCTTGTCGTATAAGTTCAGGGCTTATATTTTCAATATTGGCTACATATTCCATTTCTTTTGTGATCATACCTTTTTTTGCATAATGAAGCTGTGTGCGAATCTTATCATTTGCGCGTTGTTGCACCCATTGTGTTCTCATTGAAAGTCCTCCAAAAATATGATTTAGTTTTAAACTTGCGTTATGCTATTTAAATTTCCAAAATATACCTTAGATTCTTTAAAAAAAGTTAAATAATATGGGTATTTAAGTAACAATTTTTAGTTTATTTTTTGTTTTAGAGTGATAGAATACCGATTAAAATAGAGTTTAGGATAAGAATTTGGTTTTGGATAATGTTTCACTTATTATGATGGCAGCAGGAGATTCTACAAGATTTTGTGCTTCAAATGCACAGAACTTTAGATGCAAAAAGCAATGGTTGCGTGTGGGGGAAGAGCCATTATGGCTTGTGGCTACGCACAATCTTACGCGTCATTTTTCTTTTAAACAAGTGATTTTGACTGCTTCAAGCCAAGATTGTGGTTATATGCAAAATATAAGTCCTTATAAAGTTGTGCAAGGTGGGCAAACGCGCTGTCAATCCCTTAGAAATGCCCTTAAATATATTGATACACCCCTTGTTCTTGTAAGTGATGTGGCACGATGGGATAGTTCAGATTCTGTCATTAAGGCAATGTTGGCTACACTTGATGAAAATGTAGCCTGTGTTGTGCCTTTTGTCGGGGTGGCAGATACGAGTTTTTATGAGGGGGAATATCTTAAGCGTGAGAATATTAAACTCATACAAACGCCGCAGTTAAGTAGAGTAGAGGATTTGAGGGAAGCCCTTAAAGATACAAACAAAGATTTTAGCGATGAAAGCTCTGCTTTGTATGCATTTGGTAAAAAAATTGCTTTTGTGCAAGGAAGCACATTAATGAATAAATTGACTTTTGATAGTGATTTGAAGGCGCATATTACGCGTTTGTCTCCACCTTCAAAAAAGATTTTTGTCGGCAATGGCATAGATGTGCATCAATTTGAAGAAGGTAAGCAAATGTGGCTTGGCGGGGTACAAATAGAATCTGCATTTGGATTTAAAGCTCATAGTGATGGTGATGTGGCACTACACGCTTTAAGTGATGCGATTTTGGGAGCTATCGGCGGAGGCGATATAGGGGAGTGGTTTCCCGATATAGATGAGACATATAAAAATGCAGATTCCAAAATGATGCTAGATAACATTTATACTTTTGCCCAAAGTGTGGGCTATGAACTTTATAATGCAGATATAAGTATCATAGCGCAAACGCCTAAAATTGCTCCCTATAAGAATGCAATGCGTGAATGTATAGCCCATATTTTGAGAGTGCCAAACTCACGTATTAATATTAAGGCAACTACAACAGAGAGATTAGGCTTTATAGGGCGTAAGGAGGGTATATGCGTAGAGGTGTGTGTAAGTATGGGGTTTGCAGATTGGCATACACCTATACAAAATTTATGTTAATAAGGAGGCTACACGATGTATAAAATCCATTATAAAAGGGAGTTTGTATGAAAGTTTTAATTATTGAAAATGAAATTTATCTCGCGCAAAGTATTGCTAATAAAATAAGTGATTCTCATTTAGAATGTGTTATTGCTCATTCACTTGGAGATGTTCAAAAAGACCATTATGATGTTATTTTGGCTTCTTTTGGCACAATTGGTGAGGGTTATATAGAGCTAAGCAAGACATATCCACAAGCTATTATGATTCTTATGATTGCATATATCAATGATGATACCGTTATTAAGCCCTTGCGTAATGGCGTAACAGATTATATTGTTAAACCTTTTATTGTTGATGAACTTATGCGCAAAATCACGCATTATAAGGTTTATCGTGAGATTAATGAGGAAATTAAATTTTATCGGAGCTATTTTAGTTTTATAGAGCGTGAGCTTGGCACACCCGAGCCTTTTTTGTATAATCCGCCTTTTGTGATTAAGACTAATACTCAAAGAAGCGCAGATATTTACGCAATGCGGTATGCGCGTGAGAAACATATTCATTTCCAATTTTATTCACTCAAAGAAGAAACTTGGAAAAGTATTTTTCGTGTGCCACCAAAGAAGAATGAGGTATATTACATTACCAATCTTGAGGAGCTTAAAAAGAGCGATAGAAAAGATTTTTTGGAGATGGCTTTAAAACATAGCGTCATCGTTTCAGTTGTCTCAAGCGAGAAAATTGCTTTTCCACAGGTGATTGATATTTCGCGTCAAGCCAATAGTGTAGAGCTAAGCGGGGAGATTCTCTCTGTGAAAGAATATGAAAAAATTATTATCACCAAATTTGAGAGTCGCTATCCTGATATTGAGCTTGCAAAAAAGCTCGGTATGAGTCGCAAGAGCTTGTGGGAAAAGCGCAAAAAATATGGCATTATTCGTAAAAATAAAAATACTCCCCAAAATCCCAATGAACAAGAGAATCAAATTGATTAAAGACTTATTTTTAAGCCTATTTTATAGTGGCTATTCTCCTAAGGCTCCGGGCACAGCTGGGAGTGTTGTAGCTCTAATCTTGGGTGCGCCCATCGTGTATTATTCTCAAGAGACACTTTTTTTATTAAGCATTTTTATCGCACTTGTGGCGATAAAGCATATTGATATTTATGAGCAACGCACTCAAACTCACGATGATAAAAGTATCGTTATTGATGAGCTAGTGGGTGTATGGCTCGCAATGTCAATTGTTGGCTTTGGCGTGTGGGAACTTATTTTGGCTTTTGTATTTTTTAGAATCTTTGATATTTATAAGCCCTCCTTTATTGGCAGAATTGATAAAGAGGTAAAAGGTGGCTTAGGTGTGGTAGGTGATGATGCGCTTGCTGGGATTTTGGCAGGGATTGTGAGTGTGCTTGTGCTTCACATCGCTCAAAGGATTTTGTCCTTTTTGGCTTAAGCTTTAGTTATATTATTTTTGTATTTTTAAACCCTATTGTTATGGGACAATCCTTAGAGCAACACAGGGTGAAAGTTGAAAGCACTCTCTTTAAAACTCTTACTCGTTGCTAGAAAATCACAACCGAGATGAAAGCGTTTTTTGGGTGTTTTGGCAGTTATAAAATGCGGTAAGTCTTTGTATGTTTTATACATAAGATTATCTCGCCAATATTCCATTATTCATAATACTTTCTTTAAGCATTGCTCCAAGTATTACAAATGGAGAGCAAGCCAAGCCATTATATCCACTAGCAATAATCCAATCAACAATGAAGTCATAGCAAATATAATAATATTTTGTGTCAATCCAAAATGAATACCTGATGTGTTATTGCATAAATGAAATTTTAATAGCATTCCATAGATTTGCATTCCTCCACCACTTATAAATGTCAGCAAAATCAAAAAAATTGCCCTTATGCCTTCTTTGGTATATATAATGATTGCGTAATACAAACACACAGCTACTATTCCGCATATACAGCCAAATAAAAAACTTTTACAAACAAATATTCTATAAAAAAAGCTATTTGATTGATGTGTTTTATCACAAAGAATGCCATAAAGAAATAAAATATCCAGCCCATTAGTAAGATAAAATAATTTTGATAGACATAAAAATAAATAAAACTCATAATCTACCTACTTCAAAGATAATTTTTAAATCTTCGTTTTTTATCATTTCTATCACCTTAGCATTCTTGCTAAAGATTCTATAATCTAATTGCTTTTATCACCCATATTAATCTTTTATGCCTAGTCTATACTACTTCAATCCACTTTGGAAGATAAGTGGCAAATCTATCCTGTATAAGTGCATTTTGTATTAGATTCCCTTTGAATACTACTTGCTCTAAATGATAATATGTGCAAAGCTGCGTAAGTGCAAGAGATAATATCTCGCATATAGAACTTACTGCACCATAGGCTACACCTTCAATTTCTAATCCTCCAAGCAGATAGCATAAAGGCAAACGCAGAGATTTATCTATTTCAATATTGCAGCTTTCTTCGCCATTAAGTTTCATATCAAGCCTACTGATATGCGGAAAAAGATAGCTTTGTGCGCTTTGGAGAGTATCAAGTGCGTTAGGATTGCTCTTACCAAACATTTCACCCACTAGCTTTAAAATATCACTTGCATTACGGGAGAGCTCACCTTGAGAATCTTCATCTGTGTTTATATGAGGGAGTTGTTGTTGCACACGCCATTGTTGATAGTTTTCCACAAGTCGCGCACCGAGCTTATTTCTTTTTGCGATTTGCATAAGTAGGGTAGGGAGATGAGATTGGAAGCAAAGTGCGATTAGGTTATCTTGTGCTGATTGTGTGTGCGTATATATACGCGTGGGAGAGAGTGTATCAAACTCAAGACACAGCGTATTTTTTGGTATAGATTCTATCAAAGTGTGTGTGCAAGGAAGTGTTTTGAGAGGCTTTTGTTTCGTGAGATACGCATTTGCATTATTCAGTGGTTCTTCTATGCGCCCAAAACTATCCCAAAAATCAGGCTCACTACACGCAATACAGCCGTGTCCTGCTTGAATAGGGTAACTTGTTTTAGCATTAAATTTGACTTTAGGGCAGTTATTAAACACATAAGGTCCCTTACATCCGACTTTATAGAGACAATAACCATCTTGTAAATGCACATCATCAAAGCTCTGCACAAAATCGCCAGATTCAAATTTTGCCTTACGCTCACACATATCGTGTAGATTCTTGCCATAGCTCCATATCGGACGATGCAAAGAATCTGTTGGGGGAAGCTCTTGTAAAAGAATATAATAGAGGATACTGCCGATAATATTTGCCTCACTTGGCGGACAGCCCGGTATATTAATAATGCGTTGCGCAAGAGCAGAATCTACCCCTATGGATTGCGTAGGATTGGGATATGCTGCTTGCACTCCACCAAAGCTTGAGCAAGTGCCCACTGCGAATATAACTTGAGCCTTTTGTGCTACTTCTTTGCATTCTTGCTCGCCTGTGATACTATCTGCGCCAGAGGTAAGAAAATGTGCATTATTTCCCAGCGATATGCCACCTTCAATAACGAGGATAAACTCTTTGTCTAAAGCATCGTGTAAGGATTTTTTCGCGCTAAAGCCCACTGCTCCCATAATCGTTTCATGATATTCAAGGGTGATGTATTCAAGGAGGACAGATTCTATGTCTGGTTTATCAAGGCGCAAAAAACTGCTGCTACAACCTGTGCATTCTGCCAAGTGAAGCCATACAAGCCGCGTGGGTGGCTTAAGAGCGAGGATTTGGGCACAGAGTTCTACGCCTTCTTTGGGGATACCTATAAGAGAGCAGATACGAGTGAGCCACTCTATATTTACCTTACAACGAGTTTCTTTATGTATGCTGTTAAGGGTATGGAGATGTGTTGTTAATCGTTCAAGTATTTGTGTTTTATCCATAGCAAACTCCATAGTGTAAATAAGCTATTGTAACGCACTCTCTTTAAAAGCTAAGTAAAAAACAACCTTGTTTTTGCTGTCATAGTATTATTTGCAAGTTTTTGTAATTATCTCTATAATATTTTGTGCTTGTTGGGTGCTAAGGCTTTGATGACAAGGAATTGATATTTCGCTAAGATAGAATCTATCTGCATTTGGCAGGGATATGTCTCCAAAAAGATTCTTGTAGAGACTAAATTGATGAATAGGCTTATAATGTACCTGCACACCCAAACCTTGTGCTTGTAGCTGTTGAAAAATATGCTCTTTTTGACACCATAAATGTGGATAAAGCAAAATAGGATAGAGATGATGAGAGCTACGAATATGTGTAGGTATAGGAATAATGCCAAAATCAGCATTATCCCTAAACGCTTCATCATAGAGTGTTGCGATATTATGCCGATGAGTGATAAAGGCATCAAGCTTTTTAAGTTGGCTAAGACCAAGTGCTGCACCCACTTCGCTAAGGCGAAAATTCATACCCGCAAGCAAACAATCATAATTCCACAAGGATTTTTTTTCTATGCCGTGAGAGAGCAAAAGGCGCGCATAGTGCGCTAATTCTTCATCATTGGTGAGCAATGCTCCACCTTCTGCTGTGGTAATGGATTTAAGCGCGTGAAAGCTAAAAATAGTTGCATCAGCAAGTGAGCCTATGGTGTCTCCATTATAACTCCCCCCAAATGAATGAGAACTATCTGAAAAAAGCAAAAGATTATGTTTTTGTGCAAGTGTGCGCAGAGAATCTATTTCTACACTTTTGCCCCCATAATCTACGCTTACAATCGCTCTGATAAGCGCTCTCTTAGGATGAGTAGAGAGAATGTGCGCAAGTGTATTTTCATCAATATTTCCATCATCTTTCACATCGCAAAATAGAGGGGTAATACCCCATTGAAGCATCATATTTGTTGTAGCGACAAAGCTAATGGGTGTAGTGATAAAATAAATTTCCTCTCTCTCTTGCTTTGACATTTTAGAATCCAAAGTATTATAAAAGTGTGCAAGATGTGGAAAGTATTTATACATAAATGCGCCATAGAGTGCAAATAAAGCGGAAGTAGCGGAGTTAAAGCTTATAGCATATTGCACATTTCCTTTTGAGGCAAGGGCGGCTTCAAATTGCTGCGTAAGAGTGCCTTGCGTAAGATGAGAAGATTGCAAAGCATAATTGACAGCCTCAATATCATCTTGCTCAATATGTTGCGTGCTATAAGGTATCATCTTTAAGAATCAAGCTAAAAGCTCTTGAACGCGTTGATTGCTTAGTTTGTCTGTATCGTGTGAAACGCGGAAAAGTGAGCCAAATTTTTTCAAGAATGAACCATCAGTATTTTGCTTGTCAGCACTATTTGTTTTGCCATTAGCAAGTTTGCTACTGCTTTCTTGTGCTTGTTCTTGGAGTATTTGGATAGCATCTTTAATCTGCACTTGCTGCTCTTTGAGTACATCGTAGAATTTTTGTGCATCAGAATCAAGAAGTTTTACATTTAATTTTGGCGCATCAAAAATAATACGCTCTTTATTGTCTTTGATACCTTTAGAAAAGACATTACTTCCTTCAAAAGTCGCTTTTTTAATCGCAGATTCTATATTTTTTTTCAATACAGACATTTCTTCTTTAAGCTCCTCTTGCTCTCCTTTATCAAGCGTTTCTTTGCTTTCTTTGGCAAGTTTGGCGATTTTTTTTGCATCTGATTCTATACTGCTAAGTGCCTTTTGTGCAATTTGCAATCTACCGATATTGCTATTAGTATTTTTAATGTTTTGACTTAATGGATTGTTTTTTATTTCGCTTGTGTCTATGTTTTTATTTTTTTCAAGTTTTTTATTCGTGGTTTGGGTAGCTTGTGTTTCTTGAATATCTTTTTTTTTGACTTCCTCTTTGGCGAGTTTTTGTGTTGTATTTGCGTTGATTTTCATTTTTGCTCCTTTATTCAATTATCTCGCCCAATCATTCCATATCAAGCATATTTTGTTCCAAATACTTGGTATGAATCTTGGAAGCGAGAAAATCTTGGTTTTTCATCATTTTTATATGAAAAGGTAAAGTTGTCTTAATTCCCTCAATACAAAATTCTCTTAAAGCGCGGTGCATACGATTGATAGCTTGATTCCTATCTTCGCCCCACACAATAAGTTTGCCAATCATAGAATCATAATGCATTGGCACACTATATCCACCATAAGCGTGGGTATCAAGTCGCACATTTGCCCCACCGGGTGCTACCCATTTGGTAATTTTACCCGGGCAAGGATAGAATTTCTCTGGATCTTCGGCTGTAATGCGACATTCAATAGAGTGTCCCTTAAAGCTAATGCTCTCTTGACTTGGGAGCTTTTCGCCCTCTGCAATGCGTATCATCCACTCTACTAGATCAAGCCCACTTACCATCTCACTCACTGTGTGTTCTACTTGCAAGCGCGTATTCATTTCCATAAAATAAAAATCTTCATAATTTGCATCAAGCAAAAACTCAAAAGTCCCCGCACCTACATATTTAATATATTGCGCTGCTTTGACAGCGGTTTGGAGCAGTCTTTGACGCACTTCAGGTTTAAGCACCACTGCAGGAGATTCCTCAATAAGTTTTTGTTGTCGTCTCTGTGCAGAGCAATCGCGCTCCCCAATGTGCAACACATTGCCATATTTATCTGCAAGAATTTGCACTTCAATGTGTTTAGGATTGCGGATAAATTTTTCCATATAAATTGTGCCATCGCCAAATGCGCTCACTGCTTCAGATTCTGCTGCAAGGTAGAGATTTTTTAACATTTCAGGTTTTTCAACTACGCGCATACCTCTTCCACCACCACCTGCTGCGGCTTTGAGAATCACAGGATACCCAATTTCATCAGCGATTTTTTGTGCTTCTTTATAATCTTTTAAAGCCCCATCACTTCCCAAAATCACAGGCACACCTGCTTCTTTCATCACATCTTTTGCTTTTGATTTATCGCTCATAAGCACCATAACATCAGCTGTTGGACCAATGAACTCTATGCTATGGTGAGAACAAATCTCTACAAAATTTTGATTTTCACTCAAAAATCCATAACCCGGGAAAATTGCATCAACCTTGAGAAGTTCGGCAGCACTCATAATAGCCGGGATATTGAGGTAGCTTTCACTTGATTTATCTCCGCCTACACAGATTTTTGCATCAGCCACATCAAGGTAATATGCGTCTTTGTCGGCAGTGGAGTAAATAGCGATAGCTTCTTTGCCCATTTCTTGGATTGTCCTAATAGCGCGTAGGGTAATCTCACCGCGATTTGCAATGAGAATCTTTTGAATCTTTCGTTGTTTTACACTCATTGCATTACCCTAGAGTTTTTCAACTTTAATAAGTTGAGTGCTAAATTCCACAGGTTGTCCGTCATTTACTTCTATTGAAATAATTTTGCAATCAAATTCTGCTTCAATCTCATTCATAATTTTCATTGCTTCAATGATAGCAACCGTCTGCCCCTTTTTAACAATATCGCCGACATTGACATAAGGGGCTGCTCCCGGACTAGGAGAGCGATAAAATGTCCCCACCATTGGCGAAGTAATAAAATGTCCGCTTGTGTCCTTTGGTGTGCTAGGTGTAGGAGAAGAATCTACGGCTTGAGTAACTGCGGTGATAGGAGCTGTTTGAGTAGGGAGCGTGATAGATTGAGGCATTACTTGGATTGGCTCATTTGCGCCTGTTTTTTGGAGTTTGAGTTCAAAACCCTCTTGTTTAATACTGAATTTAGCTATGCCGCTGTTGTCAAAGAGTTCCATAATCTTTTTGATTTCTTGCAAATTCATTTTACGCCTTTCATTTCTGTAAAATTTAATCTGCTATAATATCACAATTTTTCTTTTTCTAAGATAACAAAGTTTTTGCGAGATAGAGTGAGGTAATAGCAATGGGATTAAAATCAGATACTTGGATTAAAAAAATGAGCAAAAAGGGTATGATTGAGCCATTTTGTGAAAAACAAGTAGGAAAAAATATCGTAAGTTATGGGCTTTCAAGCTATGGATATGATATTCGCGTAGGTAATGAATTTATGATTTTTACAAATATCGGTGCGAATCTTGTTGATCCTAAAAGCTTTGATGAGCGCAATGTCGTGGAAATTACCACAGAGGAGAATGGCTATTGTCTCGTGCCACCTAATTCTTTTGCATTAGCGCGCACGATTGAATATTTTAGAATCCCACGCAATGTGTTGGCAATTTGTCTTGGCAAAAGCACTTATGCGCGGTGTGGGATTATTGTGAATGTTACGCCCTTTGAGCCAGAGTTTGAGGGGCATATCACTATTGAGATTAGTAATACTACACCATTACCTGCTAAGATTTATGCGAATGAGGGCATTGCCCAAGTGCTTTTTTTGGAAGGAGATGAGCCTTGTGAGGTAAGCTATAAGGATAAAAAAGGCAAATATCAAGGACAGCAAGGCATTACTCTTCCAAAAGTAATAAAATGATTCTCTACAATGAGCAAACAAATATTTAAAACGAATTGCATAGAGTTTAAAGAAATATTAAATTTTTTAAGCCTATAATTCTAATCTCCCTTAGATGAATTTCTAAGGGAGTAAATTTTCATTTCTTTAGAAACATAAAGGAGTTGAAATGAATAAAGGTTTTGGTGGTTATCGTGTCCGCTCTGCGGGGGGAGTATTCCTCACTCAATACTAGCTTTCAAAGACTTAATGGTCTTTGATTCTTCAGTATGCAATAGCCAATCTCAATGGGGTGAATAATATTGTAAATAAAGTGTTTTAAACTTGATTAATGAAGCTTTGCTTACCCTTAAAACTAGGAGTAGGCAGCACAGCTATATTTAAGTAGCTAGGTGCGCTAAGGAGGATACATATCTTGCCCGACCAAGTAAAGCACGGATGTTGTAGATATGGGGATATTTGAATCTACGAATCTGCAAATGTTATTTTCTTTCAAATTATAAAGTGAAGTTTGATTCACAGCTTCGCTTTATACACATTCATAACTATGCTTTCTCTTTTTAACTCATATCAAATTTTATGATATTGCTCAATTTTTAGTGCGTTTCTACAAACACCCATATTTCTATGCCTTTATGGGCTTACTAGGCATTTTAGTTATGTTTAATGTAGCAGGTGAGCACTTTGTAGTAATATAATTATATATATGTTTTAAAGGTTAAGCTTTATTTAATTTTTTGTTTTATAGAATGTGAAATGTCCTTAAGCTTTGAAAGAATATTTTTAAGTTTAAGGACAAATTTTACAATAAAGGATTTGGTTATGAAAAAACACATCATAACATTGGCATTATGCCTATCTTTGGGTTTAAGCCCATTATGTGCAGTTGAATCTGCTCACAAAAAGAGTGTGCAAAATGTAGCTTTATCAAAAGCTGATACAGAGTTCCTCTTTAATACTCAAGCACAAAACATCAATGTAGTCGCATTAAGTGATGAGGAAATGGCAGAGACAGAGGGTGAAGCCATAGATCCTATTAGCGCTATACAAATAGCATACACTGCATATCAGGCATATGAAACAGGCAAAAAAGTTGTCAAAAAAATCAAAAGATGGTTTAGATAAGCTGGGGGGGGGGGTGAGTAATGAAATATTTACGCAAAATATTGTTAAGTGCCTCTCTCTTTGGTGCAGTATGTGCGTATGCAGGTGAATATAGCGCACTAAAGATAGGTATAGGTGGTGTATATATTCTCCAACAGCCAAGTGATGAAAAAGATATTACCAATACAAGTGCTTATCTTGCTCTAAGGTCAAGATATTCTTTCCTTCAAGAAAGAATATTGCTACAACTTGAAGTTGAAACAAATATCGGCAAGACTAAAAGGGAGAGAAACAAAAGCAATTCATTGCGTATGGAAAATTTTCTCTTAGGTGCTGGGGTCAATCTCCTCACTCCAAATACTCCGCTTTATCTTAGTGTAATGTATGGTATGGATAATTTTGAATATTGGGCATCAAATAGTTGGGTTGATAATGGACTTATGTTTGTAGGAGCCGATTTGCAAGGTTTTATCAAAAGCAATCATTTAACCTTTGAATACAATGTGGGCTATCACTATGTGCTAACAGGTTATTATGAACAAAATCAAAATAATTATGTTCGCGTAGATACCGATAGTTCTAGCTATGCTATTAAAGGTGGGATAGGTTTTGTGTATGATATTACACAGCATATAGGTTTGTTTATGAATCTTCGTGCAAAATACTATAATATAGCAGCTTCTAAGTTCAATGCAATCTTTACTCGTCCTACTACTAAACATTTCTTAGGTGGAGTGGAAGTAGGGATTAAGTTTTAAGCGGCTTTAGAGATTCTTTATTAGAGATAGTGCAATGCACTATCTAACTTAAATAAAATTTTAAGGTTACACAAATATGATATTCAATGTAGCGGGTGAGCACTTTGTAGCAATATGATAGATTGTGTATATAAATGAGTGTTACAAATTGAAATTAGTTCTATATTCATATTTCTTGACTTAATAAATTTTTAAATATTCATTTTATAAAATATTTGCGAATTTACTTTAAACTTTGATAGTTTTAAGTAAAGTCAGATTCTAAAACTTTACTTCTTAAGGAGTGTATTATGAAAAAAGGTGTTATCAGCTTGGCATTATGCCTATGTTTAGGGTTAAGCCCATTATGTGCAATAGAATCTGCTCAAAACAAGAGTGTGCAAAATGTAGCTTTATCAAAAGCCGATAAAGAATTTCTTTTCACTACAAATGCAACTCATCTTAATGTAGTGGCTTTAAGTGATGAGGAAATGGCAGAGACAGAGGGAGAAGCGTTAGACCCTATAACTGGTGGTTTGCTTATTGGAATCGCTTCAGGCGCAGGGGTTAAAATAGGCACAGAGTTAGCAGACAAAGCTATCAAAAAAATCAAAAAATGGTTTAAATGGTAAGCTGGGGGGGGGGTGAGTAATGAAATATTTACGCAAAATATTCTTAAGCTTTTCTCTCTTTGGTGCAGTATGTGCATTTGCAGATGATTATCATATAGCAAGGATTGGCTTAGGTGGTATATATACCCTCCAACAGCCAAGTGGTGAAAAAGATATTACCAATACAGGTGGTTACCTTGCCCTATGGGGTATGGATACCTATGCAAATGAAAGAATTTTGCTCCAAGCTGGAGGTGAAATCGCTTTAGGTAAGGCTAAAAGAGATAGTGTTCAAAACGATACATTTTTTGCAGGTGATGTGCGTGTAAGTGCTGGGGTCAATCTCCTCACTCCAAATACTCCGCTTTATCTTAGTGTAGGCTATGCTTGGGATAGTTTTAATTCTGGTATATTAGGAGTTCAATTAGCCGGCAACGAGGATAGTTGGGTTAAGAAT
>NZ_JAPHNC010000009.1 GCF_026241255.1 Helicobacter sp. MIT 21-1697
TTGAAGGGGTTTGTGCCAAATCTTTACAATGTTATCCTCACAAGCGCGTTTTTATTTTGCTCTTTACTTGCATTAGGAAACAACCCCTACACTAAATTTCTTTATTTTAATTTTTAAAGGCATAAAATGCAATTAAATGCTTTAATAAACCTATTTAACAAACCTAGGAACGAAAGAAAGTGGATTGTAGGCGTATTTTTATGCGTAATGTCTATTTTTAACGTAATAGCTTTTTTAAATATTTTCATTGACCCTTATTTCTTATATGGAATCTCACATAAATATAACTATTTTTTCAACTCCATTAATGAGAGGGTAGAAAAGGTAAATAGAATTTATTATGGTAAAAAAGAATCTTATGACTCTGTTCTACTGGGTAGCTCTAGGGCAACTTATGTCAATCAATATGATTTTAAAGAACACAAGCTTTTTAATTTTGCTGCTTCCTCTATGAACCCTTTTGAATATGAAGACTACTTAGAACTAATGAAACAAAAAGGGCATTCTTTGAGAACAATTTATTTGCAAATAGATTTTTTTGGCTCTAATATCAAACTCAAAGAAGAGGTAAAAGAAAGATTAAGAGTTGCCTTTGAGCCACTTGATAATCCTTTCAATAGAATCTCAAATTTATTTATTACAAACGAACAATTAAAAAATATTCCCTTAATCAACATAAACAGAAAAAATAAGGGTGATATATATTATTCAAGAGATAATATCAAATATCACGAAAAAATAGATGAAAAAGATAGAATCTTTGCACTCAAATATGGCTTAAAAGCAATAACTTCTGGCTTTATTGGAAAAAACTATGATTTTGATGAAGAAGTTTTAAGAAATATTTTGAATACTATAAAAGCTCATAATCCAAATGCTCAATTTGTGATTTATACCTCTCCTATACCTGTGATTCAACTCGCAGCTGAAATTAACTTTGCCAAGAGGTGGGAAGAATATAAAAAATGGTTAAGAATACATATTGAAATCTTTGGTGGGCTTTATCAGTTTATGGGTTTTAATGAAATCACAGAAAATTTCAAAGAACATTATTTTGATTCTTCTCATTTTTATCCTTATGTGGGGACACTCATCACTCAAACACTTACAAATGAAGAATTCCAACCCATTAAAGATTTTGGGATTTATTTGGATTCTAGCAATATTGAAAACTACATCGCAAAGCTAGAATCAAAACTAAAAAACTATGATATGAGCGAAATCATAGAAATTATGAATGATAAAAACATAAAATAATTCTACTTTTATAGAATCTACACATCAAGGTGTTTTACATCTTTAGCGTGTGCTTGGATATATGCTCTTCGTGGCTCTACCTCATCACCCATAAAAAGCGTGAAAATTTCATCAGTATTTATATCATCATCAATTTTCACACGCAAAAGTGTGCGATTTTGCGGAATCATTGTTGTTTCCCATAGCTGGTCTGGATTCATCTCCCCTAAACCTTTGTATCGTTGGATATAGGCATCTTTTTTCGCACTTTCCTCAATTCGCTCTAAGAAAGTAATCATATCTTCATCATTTAAGAATCCTAAATCCCTATCGGCAATTTTCTTATAAATAAATCGCGCTTCTTGGAAAAAATTATCCATAAAAAGCGTATCATTAATATTAAGCTCTACAAGCCCTACTTTTGTCTGCACATAAAGTGTAATTTGCTCTTGCGTAGTTGTTTTATTTAAAATATTACATTCTTTACTTATGAGATATGATTCTACATTTTGGCTTAATGCCTCAAGGCTAAGATTATCAAGCTGCTCATTTTCAACCAAATAACGCACAACTTCAATCATCGGATAACGTTTTTCTAACTCTTTAAGAATTGAGCGATAATGTGAAATAAATTTAAGAATCTCAAGCAATTCGCGGTTACCAACGCCCTCAAACTTGAAATTTTCAATACCATTTTCAATTAAATATTCACTTAAAGCGCGTTCGTCCTTGAGATAAATTTCCTTTTTACCCTTTTTATAGCGATAAAGCGGTGGTTGAGCAATGTAAATATGTCCATTTTCCACTAAAGGCTTTAAATAACGATAGAAAAATGTCATTAAAAGTGTTTGAATGTGGCTTCCATCAACATCTGCATCTGTCATAATAATGATTTTATGATAGCGCAATTTTTCTAAGTTAAATTCCTCGCCTATCCCACAACCAAAGGCAGTAATCATATTTTTAATTTCATCAGATTTTAAAATCTTATCAAGGCGCGATTTTTCAACATTCAAAATTTTACCCCGCAATGGCAAAATTGCTTGAAAAGTTCTATCTCGTCCTTGTTTTGCACTTCCACCTGCGCTATCACCCTCTACAAGATAAATTTCTGATACACTCGGGTCTTTACTTTGACAATCTGCAAGCTTACCGGGCAAAGTACCAACCGAAAAATTCTCTTTTTTACGCGTTAAATCACGCGCTTTTTTTGCTGCTTCTCGCCCTCGTGCTGCCATAATGGCTTTTTGCATAATAGCTTTAGCTTCATTGGGATTTTCCTCAAAGAATTTTGAGAGTTTTTCATAAGTAAGCTTTTGTACAATAGGCTTAACAAAAGAGCTCCCAAGCTTACCTTTAGTTTGTCCTTCAAATTGAGGGTCAATAATCTTGGTAGAAATAATTGCTACAAGTCCCTCACGCACATCTTCACCACTTACCTTTGCATCTTTTTCGCGTGCATTTGCATTTGCTTCAATATAATTCATAATTGCACGACTTAGTCCTGCTCTAAATCCAGCTTCGTGTGTTCCACCATCAGGTGTGCGGATATTATTCACAAAGCTTAAAACCTTTTCATCATAGCCTTCATTATAAGCAAGAGCAATTTCAATCTCACTCTCTTGTTCGCTTGCTTCGAAACTTATGATTGATGAAATGAGGGGCTTTTTATTTACATCTTGGATAAATTGTTTTAAACCTCCTTCAAAGTGATAAGTTTCCTCAAATTGTGTGCGTTCATCTTTAAAATGAATAGTAATGTTGTGATTAAGATATGCCATTTCTTTAAAGCGGCGTATGAGAATCTCTGCATCAAACTCAAGCACTTCCATTACTTCCCCATCGGGGAAAAACTCAATAGTTGTGCCGTGTTTTTTAGTATTGCCAATAATTTCTAAATCACTTTGAGGAATACCTTTAGCAAATTCTTGACGATAGATATGCCCATTTTTTTTAATAGTCATAATAAGATGTTTAGAAAGAGCATTGACTACGCTCACACCTACGCCGTGTAATCCGCCAGAGACTTTATAAGTATCTTGGTCAAATTTCCCACCTGCGTGAAGTGTCGTAAGCACAAGTGTGGCTGCCGGGAGATTTTCAGTGGGGTGAATATCTACGGGGATTCCGCGCCCATTATCCTCAATAATAGCACTACCTTCCATAGTGAGAGTAATATTGATTCTATCACAATACCCTGCCATAGCTTCATCTATTGAATTATCTACCACTTCATAAATCATATGGTGTAATCCACCAGAGTTTGTATCACCAATATACATACCCGGGCGCTTTCGGACGGCTTCTAAGCCTTTTAAAACCTTAATATTACTTGCTTGATATTCTTTTTTTTCCATTGATGTAAGCTCCACTTTTATTTTTAGAGAATCACAGGCATAATAACGGTTGAAAAATTTTCACTCATTACGACAAATGGAGTGTTTGGCTCATTGATACAAAGTGTAAATTCATTAGCATCAATTTGTGAGAGAAAATCTAAAATATATTTAGAATTAATGCCAAGTGTGAGATTCTCAATGTTTGTTTGCACTTCAATTTGTGTAGAAGCTTCACCACTTTCTTCATTAAGAGACTCAAAAAGCACTTCATTTGGTGTAAGAATGATTTTGATATTATTTGCAAGTGATTTAACAAATTGTAAAGCATCAACAAATTTATCTTTGGGAAGAGTGATTTTGTGTTTAAATTCTTTGGGAATGATTTTTTCATAATCTGGATATTTGCCACTAATAAGCTTTGTATAGAAAGTATAATCATTGTTTTTAAGAATCAAATGTGTAGGGTTATGATAAATTTCAAGTGTATCTACAAAGAGCTTTTGAATCTCATTGATCGCTTTTTTGGGTATCACAAGAGAGAGAGCGTTAATAGATTGGCTTTTGTATTCAATGAGTGCAAGGCGTCTTGTGTCAGTAGCTACGAAATTAAAACTATAATCTTTAATATCAAGCAAAGAACCATTGAGTTCATATTTTGGATTGTTTGTATCCACAGCTGGATTGATTTTTTTAATGGAACTTAAGAATTTATCAGATTCTATATTAATCTGTGCATTTACATCGTATTCTGGAAATTTTGGAAACTCATCAGCGTTAAACATAGGGAGTTTTGTACGTGCTTTTCCTTGAGATATGTGCAGAGAATCTTGTTTTGTTTCAATGGTAACATTATCATCTTTGAGACGTTTAATAATATCAAGAATCTGTTTTCCATTGGCTGTTGCATTTCCTTGTGCTTGGCAGGGGACATTAATGTAAGATTCAAGCCAAATTTCATAATCTGTGGCTTTGAGGAGAAGTTTATCATCTTGTGTTTCAAAGTAGATATGAGAGGTGATTTGCGACCTGTCTCTTTTGTCAAGGAAATTTTGGCAGTTTGTGAGGATTGTTTCTAGTGCGCTTTTTGGAAGTGAGATTTTCATCTGCAATGTCCTTTGTAATAAAATTATTTAAGTAGAGGTAGTAGGTAAAGTGAAAAAGTGAAAAGTTACTCCTAAAACCGCTTCTACTTTGGTGTTTAAATGTGAAAAGTGATGGTGTATCTTTCACATTATTTCACATCTATTATAGCTTAAAAATTCTTAGAGTTTGGATAATTTCTATTTTAGATTACAAGCTTTTGTTATAATTTATTTCTTAGATTCTGCGTATATTTTATATTACAAGGTGTATGATGGATTTTAGAGTTAGTTTTCAAGGAGATAGAACATTTATAGAACTTCAGGGTAGATGTGATTATTCATTATCTAAGAAGCAACGCGAAGCTTTAAGTGAAGCTATTATTTCTCAAAATAAATTGAGTATTGATTTTAAACGAGTTACAAAAGCAGATTTTGTTTTTTGTGCGTTTATTTATGAACTTATAACAGATAAAGATGCACAAATTATAGGTGCGAATACCCGAACAAATGAGATTTTTCAGACTCTTTGTTCTTCATTACCAAAAGAAAATGAGGAAAATGTCATTCATACTACTTTATCTTTAAAGATTTCACAATGGTTTTTAATTCCTCTAGGAAAGCGTATAGAGCAGTTTTTTGAGAGTTTTTTAAATTTTTTAAACTTTTGTGGTATGTGTTTATGGTATTTTTTTCTTGCGCTTCTCTCACCACGCCGTTTTAAGTGTGGTTCTATATTTTATCATATGAACGAGGCTGGATTCAAGGCTTTGCCTGTTGCTTTGCTTACTGCTTTTATTGTAAGTTATGCGATTGCTTTACAGGGAGTTTTGCAATTAGAAAAAATGGGTGTACCTTTAATGAGTGTGGAGATAGTGGCAAAGCTCTCTTTGCGTGAAATGGGACCTTTTATTTTAGCTATTGTGGTTGCTGGGCGAAGTTCATCGGCTTTTAGTGCTCAGATTGGCGTAATGAATCTTACAGAAGAAAGTGATGCACTTAAAACAATGAATCTAAGTCTTTTTGATTATCTTGTCTTACCACGTGTTTTAGCACTTATTATTGTAATGCCTTTATTAGTGTTTTTGGCTGATAGTGTGAGTTTGCTTGCAGCAATGCTTGCAGTAGAAATGCAAACAGGCATTAATTTTGTGCAATATTTGGAGAGATTTTATGAATATGTGGGTATTAATCATTTTTTAGTAGGAATGATAAAAGCACCATTTTTTGGAGCAGCTATTGCTCTTGTGGGTTGTTTTCGTGGATTGTATGTCAAAGGAGATACAGAATCTGTAGGAATTGAAACGACAAAAAGCGTAGTCAATGCTCTTTTTTGGGTGATTTTAATCAATGCAATATTTTCAGTTATTACAACAAGGCTTGATATATGAGTATTATTAAAGTGCGTGAGCTTTATACACAATATGGTGATGTTATTATTCACAATGGGATTAGTTTTGATGTGAAAAGAAGTGAAATTTTTGGTATTCTAGGTGGCAGTGGTAGCGGCAAGAGCACATTACTCAAAAATATGCTTTTTTTAGAAAAGCCTACCTCTGGGAAAATAGAATTTTTTGGAGAAGATATTTGGGCATTGCCTGAAGATAAACGAGGGAGGATTCTTAATCGTTGTGGTGTGATGTTTCAATTTGGAGCATTGTTTTCATCAATGAATGTGCTTGATAATGTTGCTTTTTTACTCACACAAAAGAGTCATTATGATACACGCACTATTGAGCATTTATCAAGAATGTGGCTTGATTTGGTGGGATTAGATTCTAAAGTCGCGTATAAATATCCTTATGAACTCTCTGGTGGTATGAAAAAGCGCGTAGCACTTGCACGAGCTTTAGCACTTAGTCCTGATATTTTATTTTTAGATGAACCTACAAGCGGTCTTGATTTACAGAGTTCGGAACGATTTGATAGTTTGATTATTAAGCTTAAAGAAATATTGAAAATTACGATTGTAATGGTAACACACGATTTAGATTCTATTAAAGATAGCGTAGATAGATTGATTTTGCTTGAAGATAAGCATATTGTATTTGAGGGCACATTATCAGAGCTTTATCATCAAAAGCAGCAAGGACACGCTCACGCCAAAATCTTTTCAGGGCAGCGAGGGAAAAGATTTTGGCAAAGTTTTGAACAAACAAAAGGAGATAATAAATGGAACGCAATATAAAATATGTGTGGATTGGCACTCTCTTTTTTATTATTCTGATATTAATGGTTGCTTTTATATTATGGCTTAATCGTTTTGAAATAGATTCTACACGATATACACATTATTACGCATATAGTTCTGATGAAGTAAGTGGCATAGGTGCAAATACGCCTATAAAATATAAAGGTATCAGCGTAGGACGGGTTCAATCTATAAACTTTAAGGATATTAAAGAGGGCATAATAGAAGTTCAAATGCTTATAGATTCTCAACTTTATGTGCGCGAAAATGCTAAAGTTGTCATTAGTTCTCAAGGATTAGCAGGAGCGAATTATCTTTCACTTATTCAAGGTAATGGAGGGGAAGTACTCCAAAAAAATACTGAAGGTAAAAAGGTGCTTGAACTTGATAAGGGAAGTATTGAAAAGATTATGAGTAAAGCAAGTGAGTTAAGCGATGATATGGCATCTTTGCTCAAAAATCTTAATAATGGTTTGAATGAAGAAAATCTCCGAGAAATTAATATGATGATTAAAGAATTACGTTCTTCTACACAGAATCTTCAAAGCATAAGTGTGCAGATAAATAACAATATGCAAAGAGGTGAATATAATTTGCGTGAGATTCTCACACCTACACTTTTTCAATTTCAAAGGAGCTTGCAAGATATGAGTAAATTTTTTAATCACGCTTCACAATTTATGGATAAAATGGACAAAGACCCTTATAACAGCCTCTTTGGGAAGCAAAATCAATCCTCTCAAAAGGATAAAAAATGAAATTATATATTTTATGTCTATGTGGATTTATATTCGGAGGTTGTGTTGATATTAAGATTGCTTCTGAAATGGAAAAAACAGAGTATTTCACTCTATATACATCAAATACACAAAAGCAAGAGTGTAAGGTTCTAAAACCCAAAACTATCGGACTACTAGATGTTTATGCTCCTAGCCCTTTTGATAGCAATTCATTGATATTATTTGATAATGCAACCTTACAAGTGAGTGAAATTAAAGGAAAAAAATGGATAAATTCCCCAAAAGAAATGCTTAAAACAAAACTCCTCTCAAAGTTACAAAATAAATGTTTTCAAATATCTATTGAGCCCTTTGGCACACAAAAGTTTGATAAGATTCTTAAAGTATCTCTTTTATCTTTACAAGTGCTTGATGAAAAAGGCACTTATAGCGCACAAATGAGCGTGTTTTATGAAGTTTTAAATATGAGGAGCTATACTCAAAGCAAAAGTGGCACTCTTACTTCCAAAGTACCCTTAGATTCTATTTCTAAACAAAATATGGCGCTTGGATTTGCAAAAGCAAGCGATGAAGTGCTTGATAAAATGCTCAAGGCATTATAAATTAAGATTCGGGCACACAATCTTGAAAAATAAAGCGATGTTCTTCGGGCAATGCATTAAATATGCTAAGAGCTAAAGCACGAATCTCCCAAAGCGCAGATTTAGAAGTGCGCAAAGAAAGGAAATTTTGCAAACTTCGCGCATTAATGCTAAAACTTAGTTCTGTGCGGTAAGATTCTGGCATAGCAAATTTGGCAATATCGTTACTTATGTTCTTGCATAAAATCTCGCGTAGATTCTCAAGCGCCTTAAGCGAGGCAATATCCACCTCTTTATTATGTGTAAAAACAACAAACTGCTCTGCACGAGCGAGATTCTCTTCATTTATTGGCAAAAAACTAGGAAGATTTTTGAGTTCTTTAAGCGTATAGCGCGATGATTTTACGCTATAACTTGCAAGACGATGACGCGCAAGCTCTTGCAAGCACGCTCGTGAAATACCTTTGATATAAAAATTATAATACAAATGTTCTAAAGTGCTAGCGTGCTTAAATTTATTGCCCACTCTATCAATAAGTTCAATATCTTTTTCTCCACCATTATCGCCTTTATCAAAGCTCTGCCAACAGGTGCGAATAGCATTACTACAAATATGCAGTGGCGTATAATGCAAAAGAGTGATAGCAATATTACACGAGCGAGATTCTTCCATAGTTTGTATTCCTTTTATGATATTGTGAGGTTTGCTTGAATAGAATCTTAACGCAATTTAAAAAATTTAATACAAATGAGGCGTAAATGATTTGGCTTGATATTATTGATCCAAAATATGTGCTGTTTTTTAAATCACTCCTCTCACAGCTTAAGGCATTAGATTCTGTCATTGTAACCACGCGCAAAAGCGCAAATTATGATGAGTGTGCAAGGCTTTTGGAGCTTTTTAATATACAATCGTATGCTATTGGCGGATATGGTGGGGCAAGCAAACTAGGAAAGTTTCAATCGCGTTTAGAGCGACAAATAGGTTTTTTGGAGCTTTTTAATACACTTGGAGAGATGCCTCGTATTTTTATTACAGGTGCAAGTGTTGATGGTGTGCAGTGCGCTTTTGGCTTGGGCATACCTGTGGTGCATTTTGCTGATACTCCTGTGGCAGGAGAGCGTTTTTGCCTTAAAGACTTAACAATTCTCTCTCGCCTTACCTTACCGCTCTCTGCACTTGTATTTCGTCCTTTTGTTGTGCCAGAAATATGTTATACAAGTTTGGGCTTACAACCCAGCCAAGTTAAAGCCTATAATTTTATTGATGTCGCTTTATGGTTACAAGATGTGCCACTCTCATTTTCACGAGATTGCAAAGAGAGGGCAGCATTTTGCACACATTTGGGATTAGATGAGAATTTACCCATCATTCTTGTGCGTGAGGAGGAATACAAAGCGCATTATGTGAAGCAAAAGCTACCCATTATTTATCAGAGTGTTATGCTCTTGGCACAAAGTGGTAAGGTAAATGTGCTCTTAATGCCTCGCTATGGAGAGCAGGAGTTAGAATCTCTTTTTGGCAAGGATAAATATGTGAAGATTCTTAAGCAAAAACTTGAACCCAAAGCATTTTACCCTTTTATAGATATGCTTCTTGGCGGAGGCGGAACAATGAATCTTGAAGCGTGTTATTTGGGCATACCCGTGATTTCAACGCGCTCACTTTTGCTTTTTCACGATAGATTTTTGCTTAAACATAAGCTTATGTATCACGCCAAAAGTGTGGAAGAAGTGATGAGATGTGTAGATGAAATACTTTCCTCTCGCACACCCCCTTGCAAAAGAGATGATTTATTTGCGCCAAATGGTGCAGATTTTAGCACGATTTTGCCTCATATTAAATCTCTTATGTGCCACTCATAGCATTTGCACTCATATCCCACATAGGCACAAACACACCCAAGGCTAAAAATAAAAGCAACACCCCCATACAGAGGCTTAAAATTGGCTCAATAAGCGAGATAAGAAAATCTATTTTTTCTTGGGCAACTTCCTCAAATCGTTTTGCACATACTTCAAGCATTTCAGGGAGTTTGCCGCTTTGCTCTCCGGCAGCAAGAAGTGCTAAAGAAATTTCATCAAGCATTTCTTCTTGTATAAGTGCCAAAGAGAGGCTTTTGCCATTTTTAACATATTCAAGCACTTTGTTAAATTGTGCTTTGAGTGCGAGATTACTAAGTGCATCATTACTAAGGGAGAGAGCCAAATCAAGTGGTGTAGCGGACTTGAGTTGCAAAAAAAGTGTAAAAGTGTATTGATAAAAAAAATTAAGCTTCATAATCTCGCCAACAAATGGCAGATGCAAAAGCAAGGCGTGTATTTTGTGCTTGAAGTTGAAGGAATGTTTATATAATCTTTGGAATCCAAGAGCTATAAGCGCAATCCCAAGAATAAAAATAAGCCCAAAATGCTCAAAAAAAGACTGCATATAAATAAGAATGCGCGTATAAATAGGGAGATTCACACTTAATTCTTCAAACATTACCAAAAATTCAGGTAGCACAAACATTACAATCCCAACAAATGCGCTAATAATGCTTATAAGCACAAGTAAAGGATAAAAGAGTGCGCGCTTAACCTTGCTTTTGTTTTTATGTTCTCTTGCAAGATGAGCGCTTAACATCTTAAAAATCTCGCCAAGCTCCCCGCTTTTTTCTCCAAGTGCTAGCATACTCCAAGTCATATCGCCAAAAATGTCCTTATGCTCTTTAAAAGCGACAGAGAGTTTTTGTCCAAGATTCAGACGATAGGCGATTTCAAGTAAAATTCGCTTTAAGGCTATTTTTTTGGTATTTTTGGCACATACTTCAATGACTTCAAGGATTGGCAATGAGGCACAAAGCATAATAGAGATTTGTAAGAAAAGTGCGCTTATATCTTGTTTTGTGATTTTGTTATCAAGGTGTAGGATTTGTAGGTGCAAAAATTCAAAACCACTTAAGGCTTTAATTTCAATAGGATAAACATTATGCTTATGCAAACTGAGCTCTTTGGCACTTTCGTATGAAGTTGCAAAAAGTGTTATTTGAATGTGTTTGTTGTCCTTAATACCCTTAATAAGATATTTTTGTGGTAATTTTTTCATATTTTGCATACCCTATACACTTCTTCAAAAGAACTTAAGCCCTCACTTACAATCTTCAATCCATTTTCAAACATACTTTCAAATCCTTTTTCTTGTAGGGATTGTAGCATTTGAGCTTTATTGTGGGGCGATTTGATATAAGAGCAGAGTATATCAGCATTTTCAAGGCATTCAGCAATGAGTACACGCCCACTAAATCCTTGCATATTGCAATATCCACAGCCACGAGGAGCAAAAAACACACCATTTTTTATTTTATCGTTAAAATGTTGCAGATTGTATTTTATAAGCGTTTGTTTCATATCTTGCAGGGAAAGAGGGGTTTTGCAATGTGGGCAGAGTTTTCTTACAAGTCTTTGAGAAATAATTAAACGGAGACTTGAGGCGAGTAGATAATTTTGTGCTCCCATATCAAGCAAACGTTCCACTACGCCCAAAGAATCATTGGCGTGAAGTGTTGAAAGCACCAAATGCCCAGTTAAAGAAGCTCTTAGTGCAATTTCAAGGCTTTGCTCATCGCGTATTTCTCCCACCATTAATACATCAGGGTCGTGTCGCAGTAGCGCCCTTAAAGCTTTTGCAAAGCCAAAATTATGTTTTTCATTAACAATTACTTGGGTTACAAGCTCCATTTGATACTCAATAGGGTCTTCAAGAGTGATGATTTTTTTAGTCGGAGACTTTATAGATTCTAATATGGCATAAAGCGTAGTAGATTTACCGCTTCCTGTGGGTCCTGTAAGCAGAATAATACCATAGGGGGCGATAATATTGCGCTTTATTATATCTAAATGTGCGCAATTAAAACCAAGTGATTGGAGAGTGATTGTTTGTGTATTTTTGTTAAGGATTCTAATGACAATAGATTCTCCACCAAAAGCGGGGAGGACAGAGAGACGAAAATCATAAGATTGCGCACCAAATTCACGACTAAAGCGTCCATCTTGACTTTGTCGTATTTGGGTAATATCAAGCTCACATTCAAGCTTTAAGCGAGAGCTAAGAGCTTCAAATACATCTGATTCTAGACTAAAGCGTTCTCTTAGCATACCATCTACGCGTATTCGCACCCTTGCTTTATGCTTATCTTGTGTATATTTATAGATTGGAGAATCTTGCACAACATTTTGACATTCAAAATGTATATCGCTCGCACCCTCTTCAATGCAAGTTTGTAAGATAAAATCAAGGAGTTGCACAACACTTATATCTTGGTTTTCATTTGTATTTTGTGGGTTTTTGTGTTGGGCTAAAAGCGCATTTTTAAGTGTGCAAAAATGTTGAAATATGCGTATATGACGCGCTTGTATATCAAAAGCTTCATTTGTGGCGCAGAAAAATTGTATATTTAAATGTGGATAAAGATGCGAGATGTGGGCTCGTATAAGTTCAAGTGGTGCTTGTGTATTTTTGAGTGCAATATGCACATTTTGGGAATCTGCAAAAAAGATTAAACATTGGTGCTTGAGGATAAATTTATATTCAAGAGCGTTTAGGCACCAAGAACAAAGGGTATGTTCAAGGAGATTTACAGGCGGGAATTGCACATATACTTTGGAACGCATTATTGTTCCTTTGGTGTTTCTGTTGGAAGTGGCGTGTTTTGAGAATTTGGTATATTTTTATTGTCTGTAAAATCTGTTTCTTGGGTTTGCTCTACTTTTTGATTAGCAGGAATTTTGTTGGCATCTAGGCGTACGATATGAGGCGCTATGACAATAACCATTTCTTGAGTTTCTTTGATGTTTTGCTTATAACTAAAGAAATACTTGATAAAAGGAATATCGCCAAGAATAGGAACTTTACGAGTAGTTTGCCCTTCTGTTTTATCAATCAAGCCTCCAAGCACAATTTGTTCGCCATCTTTAACTTGCACAAGCGAAGAAAGTTGTTTGGTAGAAAGATTGGGCGGTGCATTTAGGGCGATTGTTTGGTTTTCAATAGAAATATCTTTTGTTTTGGTGATAGAGGGGTTGATTTTAAGAATAATCTTGTCATCTTTGATACTTGGTGTTACATCAAGGAGAATCCCAGCAAAAACGGAGGGAAAGGCTTGAGAGTTATTTTGCACCGAAGTGCCTTGCGTAGTAGTTTGATAGGTGGTGTTTTGCGAATAACGAAGCACACTTCCTACGCTAATAATGGCGGGTTGATTATTAAGGGTAAGGACTTTTGGATTAGAGATGGATTGGACTTTGCCATAGGTTTGTAAAAATTCTATGATACGATTCATATTGACTCCCTGTGAAAACACATTAATTGCGAAGCTACCTCCGCTTGAATTTATACTCCCGCTACTTGCATTTTGATTTTCTGCGGGGAGAGTCATAAGATTGCCAAGTTTATAAAATTCATTCCAATCAATACCATAGGTTTGATTATCTGTGTGTTGGACATTAAGAATATGCACATCAATAAGCACTTGTTTTTGAATCTTATCATTAAGTTGCGCTATATAACGCTCAACACGTTTTATTTGCAGTGGAGAAGCTGTGATTGTAAGCAATCCTGCAGCTTTATTGATGATAATATCTTTGTTTTTCCCTTTTAATTCCGCTATTTGCGGCTGATATACATCACCGGGAGCATAAGCAACCCCCGCAATTTCATTTTGTAGCTCACCCCAAAAATCAATTTCATCAATACTATAAATTTTTGTGCCGCTTTTGCCAATGCTAGGATTGTTTGAAGTGGCTTTATCCATTGCCATTTTGTGCGCTTGAGATTGCATTTCAAAATTTGAAAATGCAAGAGGCGCAGAGTGAGTGGTATTGTAAAGAGATTGGACTTGGTTATCTTGTGAGAAAATAATATCGGTATTGCTTGAGCCTACACGAGTAGTAGCAATATAGCTAATTTCAAAGGTTTTAGTGAGTAAAAAGCCAATTTTCAGTGTGTCTTTCTGCAAGGTATAGTGAAAATCATTTCCTACAACAAGGCTATCAAGGACATTTTTAAGAGATTTGTTTGCAATATGAATAGATGTTTTTTTGTTATCAAGCATTGTTTTGGTATTTTCTTGCAGATATATGACACTAAGGTGGCATTGTGTGGCAATTTCTTCAATGATTTTACTTAAAGGAGCATTGCTGCTTGAGCGAATGTTAATAGGCGTATCGCACGCAAAATCAATCAGTGGCACGAGATAAAGATACAAACTTATAGACAATACATTTCGCTTCATTGATTTCCTTTTATTATTTTTTCGCCTATTGCAAGACTAAATTGTGTTTTTGCTTTTTGCACAATAACAGATTGAGATTCTATTTTAACAATCAGGTATCCTTCAATGTGTTCGCCCACATTGAGCCATTGCTCATTAATAAGAGCCTTACCATTAATGATGGCATTAAGGCGGAGGGGTTGGTAAGATTGAGAATCCTCGTGCCAAAAAGGATTAATGAGAGCGTGTAAAATCTCTTGTGATGAGGTTTTGGAGAAACTTTGAGAATCTTTTATGAGTGATTGAATCTCTTGAGGGCTAGAATGTGTGCTTTGAACATTTAATGAGGAGGCACTCAAAGGAGTGAGGGTAAAAATGCCGAATAAAAAACCATATATTTTCATAATGATTCCCTATAAATAGGGCTTTTAGGGCGATAATCTATAACCATTATGCTAAAATGAATAAGCGTGTCATTAAAAGATTTGAGTGTAAGCGTATCAACGCTAAAAAAACGATGAGATTCTATAAAATCAAGGAGTGCCACAATCTCTTCAAAGCTCCCCATACCCTCTATACCTAGCGCATCAAGAGTAGTGTGAGGAGAGAATGAAGAGAGCGAAATGTGATGTGTTTTGGCAAAATGAATAAGTTCAGACATAAGCGCAAAGGGATTAAGATGAGATTCTTGTGTGTTTTCTTGGAGGTAGCTTTGTATGAGTGCAATATTTTCTTGTGTAATGCGGAGATTTTCTTGCATATTTTGGTTTTGCTCTAAATGTGCAGATGTAGCATTTTGGATAGAATCCGAAGAAAGAGCAAATTCCTTAAGGGTATGTGTATGAAGGCGCGAAAGTGCGCTATGCTTTTCTAATAAAGGCAAATAAACAAAATCAATCACAAAAAAGCACACGCATAAAGCTATGGTGGTAATAAGAAAATATTTTTCCCTCGTGGTTTTAGTGGAGAGGAAATGCTCAAAAGCTTTTTTTGTAGCTTGATAAGAGTTATAAAGAGGTGAGAGTATATCAAATCGCATAATAAATGACCAAAATATGTGAGTAAAAATGCGCAGATGTCAATTCTTGTTCGTTTTGTGTTGTTTGAGAATCTAAGTTTGAAGGTGAAGAAATGTGTAAAAAAGCGTGTTGTTGAGATTGTGTATTAAGTTGAGCAAGAAGAGCAGAGAGATGGATTTGAGAAGGAGAGCTTGCTGTGAGTGAGGCTATAAATACTTGTGGGCTAAAAGTAAATTCTATGTTTTCAAGTGTAATGTGTTCTTTATCGCATTGGGCAAAAATATCTCTAACGAAAGCATAGCGTTGGTTGTAGGTTTGTTGCCAAAGCGATAGGGTATTCATATCTGTGATAAACGCGTTTTGTTGAGCAAGGAGTTGTTCTAAAGTATGTGCAGTTTGAATATGCTCTTGTGGTATCTCTTTGGGCGTAAAAAGAGCTTCGCTTTGTGCATTAAGTTGCGCAATGGCAGATTCTAAATGACGATTATGCAGCGCAAGAAGCAAAGGGATAAAAAGCATAAATATTCCAAACAATATGGCTAGAACATAATAAAGCTTTTTGCGTATATTGGGTTTTAGGATAAAATGAGGCAAAGTGTGTGATAAGCCTTGAGAAAGTAAATTATCATAAATAGCAATATATTCAAAAGCCAAAATTGCCTTGAGTGCATCATAATCAAGCTTTTGTGTGTGGGGAGAAAGCTCACTTAAGGGCAAGATAGAATAAGGCATATCATTGGGCAAATCTTTTAATGGTGCAGTGGTATAAATGCATTCAAAGTGTTTATTATGAGCTTCTTGCAAATAAGAGATGTGTGAGGTAATCTCAACAAAAAGCTGCACGTTGTTATGGGAATCTAGCATAGAATATGAATCTTCAGCAGGGTTTGCAAAAGATATTGGAAGCGCAGATTGTATGGTGGATTTTAAAGGGCAAATTTCTTTAAGCGCAGCATTTTCAAAGTAGCATAAATATGATTGTGTCCATACTAGAAAGTTATTGGTGCAAGGCTCAAGAGAGGAAAATCCAAAAGGCAGGAATATATCACAGGTGAAAACGCGAGATGGAGGCAAGCCTTTCAAGGCATTTCTATCAAAGAAAAAGCTTTCGCATACACATTTTTGTTCATCAAAAAGATGTGCGCGGGGAATAAAATATAATTTATAAGTATCCACAGGAGCATTGAGGACAGATTTTTCATAAGCATAGCCAAAAAGCAAAGAAGAGAGTTGCGGGGAAGCAAGAGCTGATTTATCTATTTCAATGGCAAGATGAATAAGATGTGTAGCCGAAAATGAGAGAATATCATATTTTTTTGGACATTTTTTACAAGGCGTGATTGTATTGTTTTCAAAGGCATAAGAGATATGTGTTTGAGAATCAAAGAATGTGTATATTTTTTGTGTCATACACAGCCTTTAGAAGAATTGGCAGAAAGAGATTCTAAGGGCATTGCACATTGGAGATTGGGTGTGGAATGAGCATCATTTGCCCCGATACGTTGAGAATGCGTAATAGCAATAGCAATTGCATCTGTAATATCAAGAGGCTTGATTTCACCTTTGAGCCCCAAAATGCGCTTCACCATAAATGCAACTTGGGTTTTATCTGCTTTGCCATTACCTGTGATTGCTTTTTTGACTTGTAGTGGTGTGTATTCGGCAAAATTTCCAATCTCTTGGAGAATTTTTAGACTTAATGCGCCCCGGAATTGAGCAAGTTTGATGACACTTTGAGGGTTGTAAGCAAAAAATATATCTTCAATCGCTACCTCATCAATATGAATGCTTTTAATTACCAAGTCAATGCCTTCTACAAACTCCATAATTTGGGCTTGTAAATCACGCTCTTTGATTTTGATAATGCCTGCTTCAATAAGTCTAAGCGAATGTGTGTGGGGCGTGTAATTGATAATTGCATAACCACAATTTCTACTTCCGGGGTCTATACCTAAGATATGCAATTTTAATCCAAATTAAAAGTTTTTTTCATTATAATTTCACTTCCATATTTGTTATTAAAAACCCAAAGGATTTTTGATTTTTCACATTTTATTCACATAGTGAAATTAAAAATTCTTCATTTCACATCAGGAAATAAATTGCATATTGATAATATATTAAAGAAACTTAAAAGTAAGCTATCCGAGTTTGAATATCAATTTTATATTTCGCTTATGGAATATGATGAAAGTGCCTCCAGAACAGATATGAAGGTTTTTTATGTGCCAAATATTTTTGTGGCAAATTGGATAAAAAGTAACCATCTAGAATCTATTATTGACGCATTTGAAGATGAAAGTAATAATGGTGTGCGCCCAGAAATTCACATAAAAGTCAAAGAAAAAAAAGAGAATGTGAAAAGTTTAAAAAACAATAAAAATTTGACAAACTTTCAACAAAATATACTTTCTTTGAATCCTTTTTACACTTTTGAAAATTTTGTTGTGGGTAAGTCTAATGAATATGCCTACACGATGGCAAAACTTGTTATTAAAGAACAAGCAAGTGCCTATAATCCTGTATTGCTCTATGGTAAATCCGGACTTGGGAAAACACATTTGCTCAATGCCATAGGCAATGATGTCAAAGAAAAAAATAAAAATGTGCTGTATGTAACTTCAGAGGATTTTTTGAATGACTATATGGATAAAATCAAGCGTAAAACAATGGATAGTTTTCGTGATAAATATCGCAAGTGCGATTATTTGCTTATTGATGATGTGCAGTTTTTTGGCGGTAAGGAGGGCATACAAGAAGAGTTGCTTCATACTTTTAATACCTTGCACAATAATAAAAAACAAATCGTAATGACAAGTGATAAGCCGCCAAAGGAAATTAAAGGGCTAGAGGAAAGGTTACGCACGCGTTTTGAATGGGGAGCTATGGCAGAAATTACTAATCCAGAGCTTGAAACCAAAATTGCCATTATTAAATCCAAATGTGAAATTAATCGCATCGTGCTTGAGAATGAAGTGATTGATTATATTGCTTCAAATATTTATGGCAATATTCGTCAGATTGAGGGGATTCTCTCTACTATTAATGCACATACTAACCTTTCTCCAGAAAGTAGCAGTCTCAAAATTGCCAAAAATGTGCTTAAAAACTATCAAATTGAAAAGCTTGAGGGTATTACGCTTGATAATATTATTAAAGTTGTGAGTAAAGAGCTTAATATCAAACCAAGCGAAATTGTCTCTAAAGAGCGCAATAGAAAGGTTACATTTGCACGCCGTGCAGTTATTTATCTTGCGCACTCTTTGATGCTCAATTCTATGAATATTATTGCCAAAGAGTTGGGTATGAAAGACCATAGTTCGGTCAGTAAGGCACTTAAAGCTATTAAAAAAGACATCGCTGAAAATTCTACAACTCGCAATATTATTGAGGATATGAAGAGTAAAATTCAGCAAAGTTTGGATAGCGTTTAATTTTATCATTTCGGAGATCATATGTCCAAAGATACAAGCGCCCAAAAACAATCTCTTCCAGACACTTTTTTATTTCAAGTAACACTTTTTGCCACTGCCTCAATGACGGTGCTTGGAGGCACGATTATTGCACCCTCCTTACCTCATTTTGAAGAGCATTTTGCAGGTGTGCCTCACATTGATATGCTTTCGCGTTTAGTTTTGACGCTCCCTGCGTTATTTATTATGATTTTTGCGCCTATTAGTGGATTTTTGCTTGATAAGTATGGTAGGTTACGATTTTTATATCCGAGTATCTTTCTATGGAGCGTGAGTGGGGCGTGTGGATTTTTCTTAGAGGCAAGTATTTATTGGATTCTCATATCAAGGGCAATTTTTGGCATTGCCACAGCGTTTGTAATGACTGCTGTAAGTGCTCTTATCGGAGATTATTATCAAGGTGCAAAGAGGGAGAGAGCTTTAGGATTGCAAGGCTTTTTTATGGCAGGCGGAGGTGCTGTATTTCTTGTGTTGGGTGGAGTGTTGAGCGATATAGATTGGCGTTATCCCTTTTTGGTGTATCTTTCAGGTTTTATTATTTTGATTCTAGCCTTTATAATGCTTTTTGAGCCAAAACGCAATGCGTCCAAATCAGATGTCAAGGCGGTAAATTTTAGTTTTTTCAAATTTGCACCCATTTATCTTTTTTCATTTTATGCAATGAGTATGTTTTATGTAATGCCCACGCAGATTCCGCATTTTATCACGCATAATCTCAATAAAAGCGGGAATCTTATCGGTATAAGTTTGGCTGTAAGCTCTCTTTGCACAGCTATTTTATCGCTTTTTTATGCAAGACTTCGCGCAAGATTGAGTGTGTTTCTTTTGTATTTTGTATCCCTAAGTGCTATTGGCGGAGGATTTTTACTCATTGGAATGTTTCAAAGCTATGAGATTCTTATTTTTGCTCTAGTGCTTGTGGGTTCGGGGCTAGGGATTATTCTCGTCAATAATAGCTCGTGGTTACTAAGCGTAGCAGGCGAATATGAGCGTGCAAAGGCAGCAGGATTCTTGTCTGCAAGTGTATTTATGGGGCAATTTTGCTCACCTTTTATCACGCAGCCACTTGTACGTTTAGGCGACATACCTTTTATGCTCAATGTTAATGGTGTGATTTTGCTTGTAAGCGCGGTAATTTTTCTTTGTTGGCATTTTGTGAAAAAACGATAGGCAAAATCTTTGAAGCGAGGTTATGTTTAAGCTTTTAATGTTCTTTTTGATAAAAAACGCATTCCGTAGCCCACAAGATATATAGGATAGCTTAGAATACCTATATAGCCGATAATTCTTTGTGCTAAAAGCCCAGAATGTGCAAGAATCATTGCTACCCAAAAAAGTGCAGCAAAAAAGAAAGATATTTTTTATGCCAAAAGGCTTTTTGGTATTTAAATTCTCATCTATACCATCGGCTTTGGGCAAGAAAATAGAATCTAATATGTCCATCACTCCTATAAATAAAATCATAAGATATAAAAATAGGAACACTATTTCGGTTATCACAGGAATATATCTGCTACCAGAAAGTGCATTTCCCTCATAATCGTGTGTCGCTTTATTCCACAAAAAAGTAATAAAGCCCCAAAATGAGCGTTTAGAGTGTTGAGCACTCTCTCCTTCATTTCTTTGTCGGCTTAAAGATTCTTTAATCTGCGCTTCCACAGCAGCCAAGCTTTGAAAAGGACTTGTGTTTTTTGTCCGATACGCATTTTCGTTTAGAGTATCTGGTGGAGGCACAATGTGTGTTTTGTAAAAGTTATATTCCTTATCGCTTAAGGCTTGTTTGTGTATTTCTAGGGCTTGATAGGCTTTATTTTGGGCAAGGAGCAAGTCGGCATACAAAGAGAAATTTTTTTGCGTGTATGGCGAGAGATTTTGCATAAATATGAGAGTGCTAAGACTTGCTATGAGCGATTTTTTATCAAGCTGTGAGCGTTCATCTAAAAATTCATTTTTGCCAAAAGATTCTAAGGCAAAAGTATAGTGTCGGCTCAAATTGCTTGCCATAGCGAGGCAAAGAAAATCTAGCCCTGCTAAAAAAGTATTAGAATCTGCAAAAAGTTGCTCTTCGCTCCTGCCATTAAGTACCCTTTCGCGTAATTGCACATTTTCACTTATTTTTTGCCCTATTTCTAGTTTGTAAAGTACAAAAGCGTCTTTGAGGTGTTTTAAGGTATGGTTAATATTATCAGGGGAGGATAATTTGAGTGCCTTATCGTGCTGTATCGTTTTTTGCAAAAAATCAAAGGCTATTTGTGGCATATCTTCTTGGGATATATCCTGCCCAAAACTTAGCACAAAAGTGCAGAGTAAAAGAATCCATTTTTTCATCTTTTTCTTTATATATTTTTAAGTATTTGGAGTAAGGATTTAAGCTGTTTAAAGTGATGAATGTATTGCTCTTTATAGGTTACAATAATTGCAGATTGCTTCACGCAAAGTGCTTTTTGCTCTCGCTCAAAGTGCCATAAAGCTTTTTTATGCAGTGGTTGAGTTAAAAGATTTTCTTGTAAAAACCCAAAGTGAAACCCAGCATTTAGCTCATCGCGGATATTTTCAAGCGTGGGGTTAAAAAGTGGTAGAGTATCAGGTGTTTTGGTATATTTTTCTAAGGCTTCTTGGATTTTTAGGCTTATGGTATTGAGACATAGATTTACTGCCAGTGGGTAGTTAAGCGTGATGATTTTTGCAAAGAGCATTAGTTGAGCGTTGAGATGCTCACAATGCTCGCGCACAAGCTCATCGTATGCTTCCATTATCTCATTGAGTGTTTTTTGCAGCAGCGAGTTTTGCAAAGCAGGGATAAATGCCTCATACCATTGTATAATGCTTTCGTTCAAATGCCCTATATGGGTGTTTAATAAAGCATTAAATTCCTCTCCTGTCGCAGTTATATCAAAGCCAAGTTTAGTAAAATGCCTTGCAAATGTGGAATCTGTATTGCATAGACTTAGGCTTAATCGTTCTCTAGGAAGCGTGGTAATATCTTTTGTTTGCGTATTTTGCGTTTTTATGCCAAATTTTTTATCAACGCGCATAAAATCTTTGGGTGTTCTCTCAAGGGCATTGTAAATGTGTTGCGTGAGTGATTCAAGATGAGATTCTAGAGTATGAAAAAGAGTAGGAAATGATGTGTAAAACGCACTTTGAGGGTATTGCTCTGTAAAATGCCTAGCAGAATCTGCAAGGAGTGCCTCGCATTTGGTAAATCGCAAATATGCGTGAAAGCTTAAACGAGCATACTTGAGCGTAAGAATGCGAAGTTGAGTGAGAATCGTGCGTTTTTTGGATTCTTGTGCTAAGGGGGCGATGTGTGTATGGAGAAAATCAAGCACAAAATCTATCTGAGAATCCGCCCTCATATGCCCTCTTTGCTCCTGTGGAGCATCATAAGAGAGGAGAGCATTTTTAGCAGATATGGCTAGAATCTCCTCAAAAAGCCCATTGAATGCCCTTTTGGCATATTCAAGGCTTGTGTTAATTTCATCTTGGTTTTTAAGCCTATCTTTTTGATTGAGCACACAGAGGCTTTTGCTTGCATAACGTTTGATATGTGATTGGATAATTTCTTTTTCGCTGTGCTTGCCGACATTATCAATGAGAGTAAGCCAAATGATGCCATCAACACTCTCTAACACGCTATTTGTGGTATCCGTATCGCTTTGATTTTGTGAGTTAAAGCCGGGTGTATCAAGGAAGCTTATTTTTTTAAGAATCTCTAATGGTGCATAAAGTTTATAAAAGGCGATTTTGGCGTTTTGGACTTCATTTGCTTCGTTGAGGTATGAGAGTGTTTTTGTGGCAGTATTGCCATTTTTGTAGTGTATTTCAAGTGCATAATCTTGCCCATAGACAATATGGCATATTTTGGCAGTGATGGGTGTAATACCGCTGGGCAGGATATTTTTGCCTAAAAGTGCATTTAAAAAAGTGGATTTTCCGCTACTAAATTGCCCAATCACAGCCACCTTCATCGGTTCTTGTATGCTTTGAGTGAGAGATTGTAATGTGTGTGAAGCGTGAGAATCGAGTGAAGCAATCTGACTAAGCGCATAATGAGTTTTGTCAATAAGTGCGTAGAGGGGATTCCCACCTTGCAAGAGTTGATTTTTTGCACTGATATATTCATTGATAAAATCCTCTAGCAGATTCTCATTTGTTTGTTCCATATATTTTTCCTTATCCTCTTGTATCATTATTGCAGATTGTGCAAACCTTGCAAAAGTTCATCTATAATATTTTTGAGATTTTTTTGCTGTGCAGAAAGAGATTCTTTAAGAGCTTGGGTATTTCCATTTTCTCTTTTGGCTAAAGCAGCGTTGAGACTTTCTTGCTTGTAGGCAATTTGCATTTGAATATGATTTTTCATAGATTGGGTAATCTCATTAAAATGTGCTAAAAATAGAGCCGTAATGTCTTTGTTTTTATTTTGAATAATCTCACCAAAGGAACGAAACATATCTGCAAAAAGTTTATCAAGCGCATTGCTAAGTTTATTTTGGCTAGATGTATTAAAAGAGCGCACAAGAGAGGGAAGTGCAGAGAGTAATTCTTGAGTAATCGCATTTATTTGTGCATTTTTAAGTTGAAAATGAATATGTGGAGGTGGAGAATCCACTTCATCTGTGAGTGTTATAGCACTTTTAAGCTGGGCAATTTTTTTACCTAATTTATATTTATACTCTCGCCCCACATCTGCAAAGCAATCTTTAAGTCCTAGCTCTATCATTTTATGCAGTGCGTTTGTATCGGGTTTTGCGCCACGTGTATAGTCATAAACAATATCATTGAATACCTTATCCTTAATAAGCGTTGAAGCTTTGTTCAGGGTATTTGCGCTAAAGAGTTGAAGAGAATCAAGAAATTCACTTAATTCATTATGGAGGGCATTAAGATGTGTTTCAAGTTCGTGAAGTTCGCGCATAAGCGCCTCATTGTGCGCCTTATCTTGGGCGATAAGCTCTTCTAGTTCCTCGCCACTCGCATTGAGCAGAGAAGATTCTAAATTAATAATTTCCTCTGCATCTTGGGCAACTTTGAGCGTGGCTTTATAAGCAAGATAAAGCATATCTTTTGCCTTAAGGCTATCCTCGCCAAGAAGCATTTTTTGCAAATACGATTCTATCTCAAGGATACCACTTTGTTCCAAAGTGAGGGAAAGATTGCTTGTATCACCTTTAGTGCGATAAAGCAGGGCTGCATATCCCGCAAGAGGGATAAAATCAATGCGATTCATCAGGGATTGCATATCTCCTTTATAGTTTGCCTTTTTAAGCTGGGCAACAAGGCTTGATTTAGTATATTCAAGTGAAGATTTAAGCTCTTGTGGTGTAAGTAAATCTATGCGTGTGAGCACTACAAGAAGACGCGAGATATTTTGCTCAAGTAAAGATTCCAAGATAAAATCAATATCCACTTGCGTTGCCGCACAACTCGCATTCATTACGTGAATAAGCACATCGCAACGTTGAATATAAGCACGAGTGATTTCTTCGCGTTTTGTGATTGGGTCATCAAGTCCGGGTGTATCAACAATCTCCACACCATTTTTCAAAAATGACAATGGTGTGAAAAGCTCCACTTCTTGGATAAGGTTACAGAATTTACTTGTGTGGTTAGCTGAAGTATAGATACTCAACTCATTGATTTGAATCTCTTTTGTTGTATGAGGCTGGGTAATAAATGTGTCTAATTGTGCGCCAAAGTGCGCTTGGCTTTCTTCTATAAAGTCTTTAAGGCTTTTGTCATACGCGCTTTGCTCACATAAATCAGCCCATTGTTTTTTGCTCCAAAAATGCACTCTTGCTCCCGCCATTTCTCCATAGCGTAAAATGGTAAGATTGGCAGTTTCTGGCACGCTTGAGCTCCCTAAAATTTCTTGAGATAAAAGTGCGTTTAAGAATGTGGATTTCCCCGCACTTAGCACTCCTGTAATGCCGATAGAAAAATGCTGATTCTCTAATTTTTCAATGATATGTGCAAGCGAGTTTTTAAGACTCTCTTGTGGAAGCAAAGGTGAAAGATTGGTATGGATTAGACTAAGGGCATTATGCAGTGATTTAAGGCTTTGTTGAGGTTTGGGAGTATCTTTTTGTGTTTTCTTTTTGGTTAAAAAAGTATTCTTAAGTGAAGCAAATAAATCAAGCTCGTGCTCATCAATGATATGTGCGAGATTAAGCCGAATAAAAAAGGGTAAAAGCTCCTCAAATAAATGCGGGTTATGCTCTATGAGAGTGGCTTGAAGAGTAAGAATATCTTGTAAAAGTGCGCTAAGAACCATAGTTTTGTCATCATTTGTAGTATAAGAATCTATTTGGGATTGTATGCGTGATATATGCAAAGATTCTAAGATTTTTATAAAACTTTGGCATTGCATAAATAGCGCAAGATTGCGCTCATTGGCACAAAGTAGAATGCTCAAAGTTTGTGGGCAGAGTGTATTGAACATAGAATCTTGTATTTTTTCCATAGGAAGTGGCGGCTGCACTCTATGAAAAGTCTCAAAAAAATGCTGTAAAATTGGCATATTAAGATGTCCCCATTTATTTATTTGTGGAGCATAATTTTACACCAAAATACCAAAAGTAAAATAAATAAATAATTATCGCTCAAAATGCCGCAAAAATTTTACAAAAAAGCACATCTTGTGTGAGCAAAGATATATAAAATTTGATAGAATCCGCCTTTTGTGATGTTATTGTAATTGGAGTGTGTGTGAGATTTTTTAAAAGGGCATTCATACTTTATATTGATGGCTTTAAGAATCTAAAACTTGGCAAAGTGCTTTGGAAGATTATTATTCTTAAACTTATAGTGATTTTTGTTGTGCTTAACATATTTATTTATGATAAAAGCCTTTCTAGTGTAGGTGATGATAAGCAAAAAAGCAATTTTGTATTAGAGAATCTAATAAAGAAAAATTAAGGAAAAATGATGGATATAATAAATGAGATTTCAAGTGTGAATTGGGCAAGAGCGCAGTTTGCCCTTACAGCGCTATATCACTTTTTATTTGTGCCTTTGACTTTGGGACTTTCTTTTATTATTGCAATTATGGAGAGTATTTATGTCAAAAGTGGCAATCCACAATGGCGCAAAATTACGCGTTTTTGGCTTACACTTTTTGCGATTAATTTTGCTATTGGCGTGGCAACAGGCATTATTATGGAATTTGAGTTTGGCACAAATTGGGCAAATTATTCTTGGTTTGTGGGCGATATTTTTGGTGCTCCTTTAGCGATTGAAGGCATTATGGCATTTTTCTTAGAAGCGACATTTTTTGCAGTAATGTTTTTTGGCTGGGACAAGGTCTCTCAAAGGTTTCATTTAGTATCTACTTGGCTTGTTGCGATTGGAAGCAATCTCTCGGCATTTTGGATTCTCGTAGCAAATGGTTGGATGCAATATCCCATAGGCACGATTTTTAATCCCGATACCGCACGCAATGAGATGAGCAGTTTTTGGGAAGTAGCTCTTTCGCCTGTGGCAATATCAAAATTTCTCCACACAGCAGCAAGCGGATATGTCATCTCCGCACTTTTTGTAGTGGGGATTTCTGCTTTGTATCTCCTCAAAGGACAATTTCGTGTTGAAGCAAAAAAAAGTTTGGTTGTGGGTGCGAGCTTTGGGCTTATTACTTCAATATTTTTATTTTTCAGCGGAGATGAGAGCGCTTATCGTGTAACGCAGCATCAGCCGATGAAGCTTGCTGCAATGGAGGGAATCTATGATGGGCAACATCGTGCTGGTATTACTGCATTTGGGATTTTAAACCCAAGCAAAAAGCCCGGTGATGACAAGGAAGTGTTTTTGTTTGATGTTACCATTCCTTACGCACTTTCTATTTTGGGTAATCGTAGTCCAAATAGCTTTGTTCCGGGCATTAATGATTTGCTTTATGGCAATGAGCAAAAAGGTATAGTGGGTATAGATTCTAGAATCCTTAGCGGTAAAATTGCCCTCCAAGCACTCAAAGACTACAAGGAGGCAAAAGCGCAAAATGATGAGGAGCGTATGAATCTTTCTCGTGAGATTTTGCAATCGCATATGTCAAATTTTGGCTATGGCTACCTATCGCAACCTGAAGAGGCAATACCACCTATTGCCTTGACATTTTATAGTTTTCATTTAATGGTAGCACTAGGCAGCGCGTTTTTTGTGCTTTTTATTGTCGTGTTGTATTTGGCAATGGCAAATGATATAGAGAAATTCCGCAAGATTCTATGGTTATGCGTGATTGCTATACCTTTTGGATATATTGCTGCAGAGGCAGGGTGGGTAGTCGCTGAAGTGGGAAGACAGCCTTGGGCGATACAAGATTTACTTCCTGTTAGTGTCGCAGCTACGAAGCTTTCAAGTGTGAATATACACATTTCATTTTTTCTTTTTGCTTGCCTTTTTACACTTTTGCTTTGTGCCGAAATTGGCATTATGGTGCGCAGCATTAAAAAGGGTTTTGAGGAAGAGCACACAATTATTCAAAGTGTGAATGGAGGCAAATAATGTTTTTTGGACTTGATTTGGGTGCATTGCAAATATATTGGTGGATTATTATCAGTTTGCTTGCGGGTTTGCTTGTATTTATGTTTTTTGTGCAAGGTGGGCAAAGCCTTATTTGCGTGATTGCCAAAGATGAGCTAGAAAAAACAATGCTCATTAATTCGCTTGGGCGCAAATGGGAGCTTGGATTCACTACTTTGGTGCTTTTTGGCGGAGCGTGTTTTGCTGCATTTCCTTTATTTTATAGCACGAGTTTTGGTGGGGCATATTGGATATGGTTGGCTATTTTATTATGCTTCATCATTCAGGCAGTGAGCTATGAATATCGTAAAAAAGAGTGCAATTTACTAGGTTCAAAGGTATATGAGGTATTTTTGTGGATTAATGGTGTATTTGGTGTATTTTTAATCGGTGTAGCAATAAGCACATTTTTTAGCGGTTCACATTTTGTGCTTGATGAGCATAATTTCGTGGAATGGAGTATGGTTAGTCGGGGCTTAGAGGCATTGCTTGAGCCTGCAAATTACTTGCTTGGCTTGACATTGGTATTTTTGGCTCAGATTCTAGGGGCGAGTTATTTTTTAAACAACATAGATGATGAGCGTATAGCTAAACGCGCAAGAAAAGCGATTCTGTTCTCAAGCATTGCTTTTTTGCCTTGTGTGTTTGGATTTTTGGCGTGGATTTGTTGCAAAGATGGATTTTACATAGAGGCTGGAAAAGTAACCTTGCAACCCTATGTGTATTTGCATAATTTCCTTTCATTGCCTTATTTAATTATAGGGTTACTTATTGGTATAGTCTTGGTGCTATGGGGGATTTATCTCAATGTCTTTACACAGAGCAAAAAGGGTATTTTCCCTCTTGGTGTAGGCAGTGTGCTTGTGGTAATGGCGGTATTTTTGAATGTGGGTTTAGGGCAGAGCGCATTTTATCCCTCAATCGCTGATTTGCAAAGCTCACTTTATATCAAAAACGCTTCTTCAAGCTATTATACGCTTTCTGTAATGAGCTATGTATCTTTGCTTGTGCCTTTTGTTGTGGCGTATATTGTCTATGTATGGCGTGCGATGGATAGGGTAAAGATTACTAGAGATGAAATGCAAGCAGATTCTCATACCTATTAAACTTAGAGTGTGAGTTTATAGGTAATGGTACATATTGTTAAAAGCCCTGTGATAAAGACAAATGCGTCTAATGCTGGGTTTTTAAATTGTTTCATTTTAGACACACTATAAATGGCAATAATTGGCATCAAAAATAAAATAGCCGCAATAATCGGACCTCCCAAATCCTCAATAAATCCTAAAACGCTTGGATTGACATAGGCAGTAATAAGCATAATGACATACATTGCAAATGTGCATATTATTGCGATAAGCTTAAGATTTGGTTCTTTGTTTCCTGCAATTTTGCAGCATTTTCTTACAATGCCATACGCTCCCTCACGCGCACCAAAATAATGCCCAAAAAATGAACTAGAAATTGCCAAAAATGCAATCAAAGGACCACCATAGGAAATCAAAGGATTATCAAGCTTATTGGCAAAATATGAGAGCACAGGGATATTTTGCGCTCTAGCTTCTATAAGCTCTTGTGGAGTGAGAGAAAGCACACAAGAGATGACAAAAAACATCACAAAGGCAAGGAGCATAATTGAAGTGCGCAAGAGAATAGAATCTGATTTGGCAACAGCATTTGTTCCATATTCGCGTTTAACATTAAGCGAAAAGGTAGAAATAGCCGGAGAGTGATTAAAAGAAAACACAAGGACAGGAAGCGTAAGCCACACAATGGTTAAAAAATCTATTGTAGGCGGCACAGATGTAATGCTTTCAAGATTCCATTGAGGAATGAGATAGAGTGAGAATGCAAATAAAATCGCACAAAGCGGATATACAAGCCATTGGCACACTTTTATAATGAGCTTTTCGCTAAAGAGCATAATAAGCATAAAGCTACTGACTAAGATAAAAACAAGTCCAGCTCGCCAAAGCGGTTTCAAGGTGGCAAATTTATCTGTTTGGTTATAATAAATGCTTTGTATGAATCCAGCTAAAGTGCCAAGTGGCACATCTGATGAGTGATTTTCATTGACAAGAGGGAGAATCTGATAATAAATAAAACTCTCAAATGTATTTGTAATACCCACACAATAGGCAAGGCAAATAGGAAAAATAGCGAAAAAATATAAGATTGAGATACATATACTTACATTGCGTCCGAAATATTCTTCTGCGGCGTAAGTGATGTCTTTGTCATTGCCATTTGCCTGACATACGAAGCGGCTAAGGGCACGATGACTAAGATAAACCATAGGAAATATAATAAAACTCATCACTATCACAGGCAAAATGCCTCCTCCGCCTGCTTTGATGGGCAAATATAAGATGCCAGCACCCACAGCTGTCCCAAAAAGAGAAATTATCCAGCTTGTATCAAAACTATTCCATTTATTCATTTGAGTTTCCTTGTTATAACTTTTTAAGAATGCTTTTTGAGCATTCTGCGCAATGAAACATAGAATTTCATCCACTCATTGAGTTCCATAAGCGGGTGTCCGCCCCATTTGGTATGTGGGGGGAGGTTTTTGCCTACTGCTCCGCGTCCAGCGACTTGCACAAAATCTCCAATATGAACGTGCCCTCCTGTTCCAGCTTGCCCACCCATTACTACATTGCGCCCAGTGGTAGTTGAGCCAGCAAGTCCTACTTGCGAGACAAGCAAAGTATGCTCCCCAACAACGCAGTTATGCCCTATTTGCACGAGATTATCAATTTTTGCCCCTTGTTTTATAAGTGTTTCACCAAATACAGCCCTATCAATAGCGTTATTTGCACCAATTTCTACATCATCTTCTATGACAACGCGTCCATTGTGTTCAATTTTGATATGTTTGCCCTCTTTAGTATGTGCATATCCGAATCCATCACAGCCTATTATGCTTCCTGCGTGGATATTCACGCGATTGCCAATGAGTGTATCGCGATAAATCACGACATTAGGATAAATCTTGCAATGCGCACCAATAGATACATTCTCACCAATGACGACACCGGGCATAAGTATGGAATCTGCACCAATAGATACATTCTCACCCAGTGAAACATTTGAAGCAATATGCGCACTAGGGTGGATTTGTGTGTGAGATTCTAATGAGGGCTTTATATCAAAGCCATCACGCACAAAAAGGGCAGAAAGCAGAGCAAAAGCAAGATGAGGATTCTCTACTTCAAGAGGTTGGATATGTGAGGGGACTTTATCAAGTAGATTTGGGCGGATAAGCACAGCCCCAGCTTGAGAATCTATAAGTTTGTTGAGATATTTATCTTGGTCTATATAGCTTATTTGTGTAGCAGTGGCAGATTCTAAAGGGGCAATACCACTTAGCTCAAAGTCGTTTTGAAGAGTATTTTGAAGTGTGAGATAACCTTTAAATGCTAGATTCAAAGCTTGGGAGAGCAGCATTGGCAATCCTTTAATAATTAAGATTCTAAGATGTCAATCATAGCATAATAATGCCATAGCACAGGTAACACTTAGCGATTGCATATAAAGTTTTCATAATATTTTAGAGTATAATACGCAACCTTTAAAGATGGTGCATTTTGGACATAAGGAGTAGAGTATGCAAAATAATGTTGATAATGTAGTTCTACAAATCGGGGCAGGTGGAGTTGGTGGCGTGGTGGCACACAAAATGGCGATGAATAGGCAAACTTTTTCGCGCATTATTTTAGCTTCGCGCACATTAGATAAATGCAAGGCAATCGCGGGTTCTATCCGCGCTAAGGGCTTGGGCGAGATTGAGATTGATGTAGTTAATGCGGATAATGTGGAATCTGTGGTGGCTCTCATTGAAAAATATCGCCCAAAAGTCGTGGTAAATGTCGCGCTGCCTTATCAGGACTTGAGCATTATGGAGGCGTGCTTGCGCACTAGAGTGCATTATTTGGATACTGCAAATTATGAGCACCCAGATTCTGCGCATTTTGAATATAAAGAGCAGTGGGCGTATGACACGCGCTATAAAGAGGCGGGCATCTTTGCATTGCTAGGTAGTGGCTTTGACCCGGGCGTTACAAATGTCTTTTGTGCCTATGCGCAGAAGCATTATTTTGATGAGATTCATAGCATTGATATTTTGGATTGTAATGCAGGAGACCACGGCTATGCGTTTGCGACAAACTTTAATCCCGAGATAAACTTGCGTGAAGTCAGCTCCAAAGCGCGTTTTTGGGTCAAAGAGCCTCAAAGTCAATATGCGCAAAACTTTGACCTTTCGCGTGATAGCATTTATCGCAAGTTTGAGGCTAAGGAGAAGCATTGGGAAGCGGAAGTAAGAGCAAAGGAGATTGAGAGAATCGGCAATCAAGCGGAAGGAGTTGAGATGAGAAATCGTGGTTTTCAAGGCGGAAGCGAAGGGAGTTTAGCAAGCCTAAATGACCAAGCTGACAACGTAGAATCCACGATTTATCGCTCAAATACAACGCTCCAAAATGAGCCATATTTTAATGGGGAGTGGCGCGATATTCCGCCTCTTGCACTAATGAAAGAATGGAATTATCCCGAAGTGGGCGTGAAAAATAGCTATCTACTTTACCACGAGGAGTTAGAATCTCTTGTGCGCAATATCAAAGGGCTAAAAAGAATCCGCTTTTTTATGACTTTTGGTGAGAGTTACCTCACGCATATGAAGTGCTTAGAGAATGTCGGGCTTTTGCGCGTGGATAGTATAGAGCATAAGGGGCAAAAAATCGTGCCAATAGAGGTGCTAAAGACGCTTTTACCTGACCCTGCAAGCCTAGCCCCTCGCACAAAGGGCAAGACAAATATCGGCTGCTATATCAAGGGCGTAAAAGGTGGCAAGGAGCGCATAATTTATATTTATAATGTGTGTGAGCACGAGAAATGCTATGCGGAAGTCAATGCACAAGGCGTGAGCTATACCACAGGTGTGCCCGCGATGATTGGGGCAAAACTCATCTGCGAGGGCAAGTGGGGGACAAATTGTGCAAAAATTGTGAGCGGAGCGGATAATAGCGATATGCCAAAGGGCGGGGAAACTCAAGGGATTGATAATGCTGAATTTCAAGGTGCGGGTGTGTGGAATATGGAGCAAAACGACCCTGACCCCTTTATGAACGAGCTCAACAAGCAAGGATTGCCCTATGTCGTGCTAGAAATAAGCGAAAATGGAGAATCTAAGGTGCTTGAAGATGGGAGGAAGCATTGTGAGTAGTAAAGAAAATATGATGAAAAATAAACGAAAATTTGATGAATTTTATTCTGATATAGAAGACAAAATCATCTCATTTAATAAACTTAACAAAGACAACTATTTAGTCTATGAGAATCAAATGTTTTGCCCTGATTGTCGTAAGGCTAAATTATCTTATGTGTTTAACACCAAAACGCCACATTTAAAGAGTAAAAGTGGCGGAAAGAATCCTCCACATCAAGAATCTTGTCCATATGGGTATAAACCTGCTTCTAATAACAGCGTTAGAAACCATATAGATGCACTTAATAATACGCAGATTGAACATAAATTAGCTTCAATGATGAGATACTTGCTCACAGACAAAAGCATAAGGCAGACATTTTTATCAGATGATACAGGGCAAAATAATCCAATGTTGATTGAGGCAGTAGCAGGAGCGACAAGGACATATAACACAATGAGGCGGAAAAGTTTGGGGGCATATTTTACAGAGGAAGATAAGGGCGAAATTTATGTATTTTATGGGAAAGGAAATCTAAAGCTTAATGATAAAGGAAATTATGCGTTTTTAAAAATTGTGATAGGTGGCAAAACGATTTCGGTTCATCGCCCTAAAAATCTTATACCCAATGATATAGAGGAAAATGCAGAATATTATATTGTTTGCATAGGTTATTTAAAAGATTCGTTATTTAAAATAGAATTATTAAAATCAAATTGTTTGAAGTATCAAAGAGTTTAAAATAAGGACGCAAAATGTCAAACTTCGCTTTTCTTACTAACAACCTTTTTACCACTTACACCCTAGAAGTGGATTTCCCGCACATTTATAAGTTTGCAGAAAATAAGCAAAAAGCACAAGACGCACTAGATTCTATAAAAGCACTTTATGATAAGGAGAAGTTTTTAAAGCAAAATGAACCACAATTAGAAAATGATTTTATCGCCAAAGTATTGGGGATTCTAGGTTGGCACTCTATTCGCCAAGAGGAAAAAATTATTCAAGGTAAGTTAGATAAGCCCGATTTCTTACTTTTTAGCGATATAGATTCTAAAAAAGCCTATGAAAGCATAGAAAGAGAGCAAAGGAAAGCGACAAATGCCCATATTTCTGTGATTTTAGAATCCAAAGCTTACAATGTAGAGGTGGATAATAAAAAGATAAAAGACAATCCACATTTCCAGCTTTTGCGCTATTTAAGTAGCCTTAAGCTTGATTTTGGATTTTTAACCAATGGCAGGATTTGGCGGTTTTATGATAATTCTAAATTGAGTAGCCAAAAAATCTTTTATGAAATTCATTTAGAAAAGCTTTTAGAATTGGGCGATTTAGAGGATTTTAACTATTTTTATCACATTTTTCACGCAAACAACTTCACACAAAAGCCAAATGTAGAATCCAAAAATACAATCACAGATATTCTTAACAAAAATAATCAAGCTAAAATCAATATAGAAGATGACTTGCAATCCCTCATTTATGGAATCAATGGCAAGGATTCTTTGTTTGAGAAAATCGGCTCTTGCATTTATGCTAAAAATCCTAATGCCAAGCTAGAAGACATTTACCAATCCTCGCTTTATTTTATCTTCCGCCTCCTGTTTATTGCCTATTTTGAGGATAAGTTTGACGCGATTCTCTCAAGTCATTCAAGCTTTAAAAAGCATATTAGCCTTTATACTTTGCTTGAAAAGCTTAAAAGCCAACAGGACGATTTAACTCAAAGTTATGTCGGCTTAAGCGAACTTGAAAGGGTTTTTAAAATCTACAATGAGGGCAATCCAAACTTAGATATGCCAATCTTTAATGGGGGACTTTTTGATGAAGCCAATGCCCTGCTACTTAAAAAGCCCAAAATTTTTAACGATAAGGAATTGACAGAGATTTTAGATTCTCTTTTTAACTATCAAGGGGTGCATAGCCAAAATCCTAAAACACTCTTTAGACGCGATTATCGCACTTTGAGTGTGGCTCATTTAGGCACGATTTATGAGGGATTGCTCTCTTATTTCTTTGAAGTCGCAGAGGAGGATTTATTCTACCTCCTCTATGCACCCAAAAAGGGCAAGGGCAAACTAGAATCCATTGAAGGCTATTTTGATAGCTATGATTATGCAAAAATCGCTAAAGATTCCACAATCCACCGCGCCCAAGAGTATAAAAAAGGACAAATCTATCTTAAAAACACGAGCAATTCACGCAAAAGCACCGCAAGCTTTTACACACCAGAATCTATCACCAAATTTTTAGTAGAAAATGCCCTGCAAAATAAGCTTAATGATACTAATATCTTGCATTTTAAAATCTTAGATAATGCCTGTGGAAGCGGACATTTCCTAGTAGAGGCACTCAACCAAATCACGCAAATGATTCAAAATGATTTTGATTCTTTTCCTGCTTTAAAATCTTTGTATGAGAAAGAAAAACAAGCAGTGCAAAGTAATATTTGTAAGTTTATCAAAGGCTATGAAGCCGATGAAAGCGATATTTTGAAGCGGCTGCTTTTAAAAAGGGTGATTTTTGGAGTTGATTTAAACCCCTTTAGCATTGAGCTTACTAAGCTTAGTCTTTGGATAGATAGCTTTATCTTTGGCACACCGCTTAGCTTTTTAGAGCATCACATCAAATGCGGTAACGCTTTAATCGGCACGAGCATAGGAGAATTGAAAAAGTATTTTAATGCCTTGCAAAAAAGCAGGGGAGGTAATTTGTTTATTTCTAGCTTTTTGGAGGAGTTTCAAGCTTTAGGAGAAGTGTTTGATAAGCTAGATTCTATCAAAGACACCACTGAAGAGCAGATTAAAGAGAGCAAAAGGCTCTATAAAGAGGAGATTACCCCAACATTAGAAAAGCTTAATTTGTATTTAAATATGCTCAATGCTCAAAGTTTTATGAATAACCAAGAGTTAAAAGCCTTAAAAACGCTCACAGAGAGTGATAATATAGAAAAACTCACACAAAGCGAAGTTACAGAGTATCAAAGTCTAAGGGAAGCAATCCAAGCTTACGCACAAAAATACCGCTTTTTCAACTATGAGATAGAGTTTCCCGAGATTGTCTCAAATGATACTTCATTTATAGGATTTAACTGCATTATAGGCAATCCACCGTGGGATAAAACAAAATTTAGCGATAGCGACTTTTTCCCGCAGTTTGTGAGTAACTACCGCACTCTAAGTAATAGTGGTAAAAAGGAGGTGCAAGATAATCTCCTAGCTAAAAGCTATATCAAAAAAGAATATGAAAGACAAAAGAGCTTTGCTAGTATCCAAAATAACTATTACAAAGCCCATTTTCCTCTAAATGCTGGTAGTGGTGATGGCAACTTGTTTCGCTTTTTTGTAGAGCGCAATTTAAGCCTTTTGGGAGAGAATGCCTCATTAAACTATGTGCTTCCTAGTGCGCTAATGCTAGAAGAGGGAAGCTATACCTTGCGCAAAGAGATTTTGGAGAATAAAAGCCTAAAATATTTTTATTCTTTTGAAAACAGAGAGGGGATATTTAGAGATGTGGATTCTCGCTATAAATTTGCTTTAATGCAGGTGGTAAATGTCAAGTCAGAGCCAAAATACACTATTCAAACAATGTTTTATAAAACCCGCATTGAAGAAGTGTATGAGAAGCAAAACATTATCCCGCTTACTTTGCAAGATATTAAGGCGCTCAGTCCCAATCAGCTTGCCCTCCAAGAAGTGCGAGGTAAAAAGGATTTAGAGATTTTGCGTAAATGTTACACAGCCTTTGCTCCGCTTAACTCTCTTGATATGAGGCGAGAGCTAGATATGACTAATGACAAAGGGATTTTTTTAGAATTTCGTAATGAATTACATATGACTAATGACAAAGAGCGTTATGTGCCTTTGTATGAGGGCAAAATGATTCATCAATTTGACGCAGAGTTTGCTAAGCCGCAATATCTTTTAGAGATTGCGGCTTTTGATAAACGACTAAGAAGCAAGGAGATTTACCGCTTTAAGCAGGATTTGGGCATTGATAATAAAGAATATCAAAGGCTTTTAGAATCTTTGTATTCCAAAATAAGCAAAGAGAAAGCAGAAGATTCTTTTATTGTCTATGATAGGCAATTTTACCGCTTAGGATTTCGTGCGATTGCGAGTGATACAAATGAGCGCACTTTGATTTTCTCACTTTTGCCGAAAAATTGTGGGGCTGGGAATAGCATTTGGAGCAGTGTGCCAAAAGTGTATAGTTTAGATAATAGAAAAATTACCTATAAAGCAATGAGCCATACTAGACTTTGTTTTGCCTTAGGTATTTTTAATTCTTTAATCGTGGATTTTATTGCAAGGGGAATGCTACAAATCAATGTAAATAAGACTTATTTAGAGAGGATTCCACTCCCTCAACCTAGCAATAAAGAAATCTTAGAAAATGCAACTTATTTGACTATCGCTAAAAATGCTTTAATCTTGCAGCTTTATAACGACAAAGTAGGGCATTTTAAAGAATTGCAAAAGGAATTTGGCATTAAGCAAGATGAGATTCCAAAAACTCCTAAAGCCTATGATACACTAAGGGCAAAGCAAGATATTAATATAGCTAAGCTTTATGGACTAGATTATGAGGAGTTTTGTTATTTGCTAGAATCTTTTAAAGTCCTGCAAAGCAAACAACCCCAATTCATTGCACTTTTGAAAAACTCTGTTTTTTGGGAGTAGGAATGATATGTTAAAATTACATATTACAAAGAAAGGGTGCTTATGAAAATTCACATTAAAAACATTGGAATGCTTGATGAAGCGGAGTTGAATGGTTTAATTAATAAAGATATGTGAAACTTAAAAACCTAAAGTTATGGTGGGAGAAATTGTGATGAAAATCAATGTAAATATACCAGAGGTTGTAGAACAATTAAAAAATGTCAAAGTTGAGAATATAATATTTGAATCAATGATGAATGCGATACAAGCAAATGCCACGCTTATTGAACTTAAGATTATCGCTTCTAGTTTAGATGATAAAAACAAAACTCCCTATATAGATAAAATTGAAGTGATTGATAATGGCGATGGTTTTAATGAGGAAAATCTAAAGTCTTTTGGGGAATATCGTAGTGGTTATAAAAAATCATTAGGTTGCAAGGGCGTAGGGAGATTTATGTATCTCAAGCTTTTTAAAAATGTCAAAATTATAAGTAAGAATAAAGAATTTGATTTTACCTATAATGGTATGACAGAACCAAAAGAGCAAGTTTCTTATGATAAAACTAAAGTAATTTTGTCAAATCCAAAAAATAATTTTTCAGTTGATTTTTCTAAGATTAAAAAACAAATTAAAGAGCATTTTTTAGCTTATTTTAAAACAGAAAGCAAAGATATTCAAATAGATATTTATAGAAATAATGAATGTGTAGATAATGTTAAGAGCAATGAAATACCAGATTTTAAAAAGAAAGAATTTAAAATTAAAAATTATTCCTTTAGCATATCATATCTTTTCGGAGAAAATGATTTTAAAAATGAGGGGTTTTATGTCGCAAATAATAGGGTTGTGATAAAAAATTCAGATTTGGAGCAAGAGAGTAAATATAATTTGCCAAAAGAAAAAGATTTAAGAATATTTTATCTTTTAGAATCTAATTATTTTGATAAAAATGTTAATGACGAAAGAAATGAATTACAGATTTATCCCAAACGAAAAAATTCGCTTGAGTTTGAGGATTTGAGTTGGAATGATATATATGATGAATTAGAAAATCAGCTCAAAGCAATTTATAGAGAGCATAATTTTGATGTAGAAAATACAATTAAAGAAAATAGAAAAAAATCAATCAAAGAATTGCCCTATCTTGGAGTGTATTTTGAAAATAGAAACGAATTAAATGTGAATGATATGCTAGAAAATGCAAAAAAAGAATTTAATGAAGATAAAGATTTTTTAAGAGATGATAGCAATAAAGCAAAAAGAAACTACGAATCTAAATTAACCAAAGTAACTCAAGCAGAATTAGCCGAATATGTATTTGATAGAAATAAATTAATTCAACAATTAAAAAACTCTGTTGATAAAGGGGATATAGAAGCTGAAATTCATAATTTGTTTATGCCTAAAAAAACATTTGATGATAAACAAGATTATAGGAGTAATAATGTTTGGCTATTTGATGATAGATTTATGTGCTATGATAAAATTTTTAGCGATATACAGATTAAGAACATTTTTCCAGAATTACATAAGAATATAGAAAGACCCGATTTACTAAGTATTATTTCTAATACTTACGAAAAAGATAAGATAACCGATATTTTGCTTATAGAATTTAAAAAACCTGAAGCAAAGAAAGAATATTTTGCAATAGCTCATCAACAAATTCTTGGCTATGCAGCAATGATTAATGAAGTTTATTTTCAAAAAAAAGTAAGGATTTGGGCTTATGGATTTTTAAAATTTAGCGATGAGGTTTTAAAGAGTCTTATTAATGATGATTATAATCAAATATATACAAATACCGATTTTCCCATTTGTTATAAATACAATCAAGCAAACAACATAATAATTCATTTTATGGATTATAACTCTTTGATTTGTGATGCGGAGAATAGAAATCAGTTATTTTTGGATATTTTAAGAGGAAAATATTTATGATGACTAATATGCCAAACTTCCTCCTCTACACCACGAAAGATAAAAAGATAAAGGTTGAACTTTATGAGCTAGGCGAGAGTGTATTTTTAGCTCAAGATTCTATGGCAAAACTTTTTGACACCTCCAAATCTAGCATAAGTGAACATATCACAAATATCCTCAAAGAGGGGGAATTGCAAGCAGATTCAGTTATTCGGGAAATCCGAACAACTGCTAATGATGGTAAGCAATACAAGGTGAAATTTTATTCCTTAGAGATGATTTTAGCTGCGGGCTTTCGTGTGCGAAGCAAAAGAGAAGCGCAGTTTAGAATCTAAGCAAACAAGCATAAATACACTATGCCAAAGACACAATCAGACTTATACAGATTCTATTTTTAGCAATCTTTCACACTCGTGCTACGCCACTTTTTATCGCAGCCTCTGCTACCGCATTTGAGACGACATCAATCAGCCGCTCATCAAATGCAGAGGGGATAATGTAGTCTGTGCCAAAGTGCATTTTTTTCTTTAAAAGCCTCTCAAGCTTATCTGTGATAGGCTCACGCGCGAGATTAGCGATTGCATAGGCAGCGGCGAACTTCATTTCCTCATTGATTTTGCTCGCACGCACTTTAAGCGCACCTTTAAAGATATAAGGGAATCCAAGCACATTATTAATTTGATTGGGGAAATCGCTGCGTCCTGTGGCGACTATCGCATCTGGACGCGCCTTTTTCACCTCATCGGGCATAATCTCTGGCGTAGGGTTGCTTAGAGCAAAGATGAGGGGAGATTGATTCATTCCCATAATATCATCTCCATTGAGTAAATTGCCCTTTGATAGTCCAAGCATTACATCTGCACCATTGAGCGCGTCTTTGTATGAGGTATAGTTCTTTTGACAGATAAATTCCTTTTTCAAATCGTTTAAATCCGTCCTATCTGCACTAATTGCGCCTTTAGAATCAAACATAACAAGATTTTTCACACCCAATGCTTTATACATTTTCGCACAAGCCACAGCTGCTGCTCCTGCACCAAATACGACAACTTTAATATCCTCTGCTTTTTTATTCACAAGGTGCAAAGCATTGATAATTCCCGCAGTAGAGATAATTGCTGTGCCGTGCTGGTCATCGTGCATTACAGGAATATCAAGCTCTTCAATTAATCTTCGCTCAATTTCAAAGCATTCTGGCGCTTTGATGTCTTCTAAATTAATACCACCAAATGTAGGCGAAATTGCCTTGACAATGCCGACAAACTTATCTATATCTTTTTCATTGACTTCAATATCAAAGGCATCAACTCCTGCAAAATTCTTAAACAAAATAGCTTTACCTTCCATAACGGGCTTACTTGCCATAGCACCAATATCGCCAAGTCCAAGCACTGCTGTGCCATTGCTGATAACTGCAACAAGATTGCTCTTTGAAGTGTAATCATACGCGCTTAATGGATTAGCTTCAATTTGCTTACACGGCACAGCTACACCGGGCGTATAGGCTAGTCCTAGTTCATCAATAGAACGTAATCTTTTGCGAGGCTGAATGCCCACTTTGCCACCGATATGATAGGGGAGAGCTTTAGGATAAGCTTTTTTGAGTGCTTGTAAGTCCATTGTATGTCCTTAATATTTTTTTAACCTGCCAGTAACACAAATTATAAAGTGAAGTTTTAGCACTTTTTTACAAACAAAGTATGAAAAATTTTAATTTACACCTCCAAATCGTCTTTGTCGTTGCAAAAATTCTTCAAGCATAGCATCAAGTTCGTTTTTGTTAAAGCTTGGAAATAAAGTAGGTGTGAAAAAAAGTTCAGCATAGCTTGCCTGCCAAAGCATAAAATTTGAAATACGTTTCTCACCACCTGTTCGTATGAGCATATCTACATCAGGCAATGTAGCAGTGTCAAGGTTAGCATTAATCATAGAAATCACTTTTTGACTTGTAAGTGAGGCAAGAGTGTGAGGAGCGAGCGTATGAGCAAGCTTGATAAAAGTGCGTGCAATTTCATCGCGGGTGCCATAATTAAGGGCGAGAATCTGTGTGAGTTTTGTGTGGTTTTGTGTGGCGTGTTCAAGCTCTAAAATGGCATTTTTAAGGCGCGTGCTAAAAACGCTAATATCTCCAATGACGCGGAATCGGATATGATTTTTCATATATACTGGTTTTTCATCGTGCAAATATGTTTCTAACAGCTTCATTAAAAAATCCACTTCAATTTTTGGACGTTTCCAATTTTCGGTAGAAAATGCATAAAGTGTAAGATATGGAATCCCTTTATCTGCGCACCATTGCGTTATATCTCGGACAATTTTTGCCCCTTCTTTGTGTCCTTGTGTGCGTTTTTTACCTTGTTTTTTTGCCCAACGCCCATTGCCGTCCATAATCACTGCAATATGCTGTGGATAAGAGGGCTTCATTGATTGTCTTTTGTGTGAGGAGATTGTGTCGGCGTAGGATTGAGCGGACGAATGCAACGCGCAGGATTCCCTGCGTAATATCCACTTTGTGTAATTGAGCGCGTAATCACTGCTCCTGCACCGATGACTACATCATCACAAATAGATACAGGTAAAATTGTAGCATTTGAGCCGATACTCACACGATTTCCGATATATGTGCGCTCCCACATTGTGGCATTTGGTGCAGGCGTGCCAAGTGAGAATCTATCATTGATAAACATCACTCCGTGTCCAATAAAGCAGTCTTCCCCGATATGCACGAGGGAGCAGATAAAGCTATGAGACTGCACGCGCGTGCGTTTGCCGATAAATACATCACGCTGAATCTCGCAAAATGGACCCACAAACACATCATCTTCAAGCGTGCAGCCATATAGATTGCTCGGCTGCACGAGCGTAACATTTTTTCCATAGGTGATATGTGTAAAGCTTGATTGAAGCACTTTTATTTCTTGCATTTAGCCCCTTAATGCTTGGAGCTTGGATTGGAGTTTTTTAAGCTCTTTGGCATAATATTGAATCTGCTTAAAGGTTTCTTGTGCATTAGCGCAAAAATCATCAGGAATAGGGAGTTGCTCCAAATCGGGCGGATTAATGCTGCCAAGATTGCGTTCATAAATCTTGCTTAGCGCTTTTTGCCCTTGTGTTGAAAAGAGATAACAATAAAGCCCTATGGCAACCTCTGGCGTGGGAGAGCGCATAATGATGATACCTGCATTTGCCACCACTTTTTCATTTTTAATCTGTGGGCTCAAAATGGTGAATTTAGGTGTTGTGCCACGAATTGATAAGGCAATATCATAGGGCTTAAGTTGGTATTTTTCAATCTTACTCACATCGCCCTTAAGTCGTTGGGTAGAGAGCTCATCAGAAAAGCCAAAATCCATAAAATCAGCAATGCCCAAATCAAAATAAGTAATTTTTTCATCTTTTGCGCTGCCATATACGCGTTGCCCACGAAATACATTGATATTGAGTGTGCCAAGAAGGGTATGATTCTTTGCATTAGATTGAGGTTCTTGTATATATCGTGCTACGCGCAAATCGTGTGGGTCAATTTCGCTTAAAGGTGTGAGTGAGGAATATGTACCTACATTTTTATGTTTATAAATATGGAGTAATTCTTGAAGATTGATTAAACGATTGTATTTGCCGTCTTTTTGATAAAAATGTGGCACATTTGCGTTAATATGTAAAATTGCGTGATTATTTGGAGAGAGCACGATAATTGAAAATTCGTGTGTTTGGTGAGGGAAGATATTTTTTGGCAATTCAATGATAGATTCTATTAAGCCCTCTTCACAAAGCCTTTCTCTTAGCTTTCCCTCAAGTGAGGATTTGAGCAATGTTTGTGTGCGTAGGATAAACACGCCTCTATCTTTAAGGTGTGAGAGTGAATGGATTAAAAAGAGTAGTTCAGGATAAGTTTTAATAAGTGCCTCATAGGTGGCAAATCGCTCGTCTTCTTTTAAAAATTGTGTGCCTATATGGCTATCAAGCGGGGGATTGCAGATGATTTTATCAAATTTTTGATTCTTAAATTGCGCATTTTTGAGGATATTATTTAAAATCAAATGTTGTGCATTTAAATCTAAAATTTTGCAAATAATTTTTGCAATTCGTGCGAGGCTAGATTCTAACTCTTCACCATAGAGTTCAACATTGTGCGCATAATTAGCAATCGCAAAAAACAAGCTTCCTGTGCCATAGCAGGGGTTATATACACTTTGAGATTCTTTAATGTCAAGCAACCCTACAAGAAGTTCATTGATTTCTAAAGGCGTAGAATAAGAAAAAAGCTTATGTGTTGTCTTTTTTTGTGTGATGATATGCAAAAATTCCTCTATTGTGTGATTTGAAGTGTCATTTGCCATAATGACTTTAAGAATCTTGAGGACATTACAATGAGGATTGAGCGGTGTATAAAGTTCCTCTCCAAGCGCATCTTTGAGCGCACCGGTGTATTCTTCATAAATAGGTTTTCGTTTCGCAGCAAGGGCAATGAGGGATTGAATAAATGCTGGAGAATGTCGCTTGAGCCAAAACATCTCAAGTATAATCGCTATGGAATCAAGTATATCTGTGTGATAACGTTTAATGTATTCAAAGCAGTTCAGCAATTCTTTAATTGCTTGGCTGTGTCCTTGCATAAATACTCCATATTAATGAATAATGTTTTAAGCGCGCACCGCAAGTTTGGTAATAGCTTCTGCATTAAGCTCGTCCATATGGCTTTTCATTACCTTAGAATACATATCCACAAGACGATTTGTTTCAATCAGTGATGTCATTTCTAACACCGCATTAACATTGCTTTTTTCTAAAAAGCCTTGCGCAATAATACCATTATTTTGCAAAATATCGCGCTCTTCTAAACGTTCTTCTGGATATTCATAAAAATTTTTGCCAACTTTTTTGAGATAACGTGGATTCTCAAATCCTACTACGGCAAGCGCACCGATATTGATTTGCTCTGCAATCGCATCATTATTGATATTTCGTAAGTAAAGATTGCCACTATTATCGCTTTCAAGGTGCATACCTGTGGGGACAGAAATACCCTCTCCTTCCTCTAATCCATCGCGACTAAGCACAAGATGTCCTTCTTTACTCACAATATGTCCATCAGCGTCAATATGAAAGTTCCCATCACGCGTGTAGCGAATCCCATCGGGGGTTTTTATAACAAAAAAAGCATTTTGATGTTGCAATGCAAAATCAAGCGTATTATCTGTTTGAGCGAGACTTCCTATGCTTCTATCGGTATATTCTTCGCTAATAATTGGCACGCGGTCCATCGTGCGATTAAGGAATTTAGCAGCTTTACGCGTATGATCTTCTATGGGGAGCTGCTCTTTGTGTGTTTCATAAAGTCTTAAATAGTCGCCAATGACAACATCATCGCGTTTAAAACCTGTGGTGTTGAGATTAGCGAGATTATTTGAAATTAAATCAAGACGATTAAATTGCGTTACCATACCGCCTGTGGTATTATAATATCCACTTTGCATAAAGCCCCTTTGTGTCAGTTTTAAGGCTTAAAAGCAAAAGACATTCCCTTTCTATATTTATATTGATATAAATCAAAATAAAAGAGCTGAATTTTCGTTTTTTTTTTTTTTTGTAGGATTTTGGCAGAAATTAAAGTTAGATTTTATATTTTTTTATATATAGTCCGATTTTACTTATTCGTTATTTATTACTCAATATATTTTGATACTTTGTGATTTAAGATTCTTAATCTAAAAGCAACATAGAACTTATACACTATTAATCAGTTTCAAGGGAGGAACATTGATGAAACTTTTTAAGGACACAATAGCGCGGAGACTCATTATTGTTATAACTATGCTTGTATGTTTAGTTTTGTTTATTGTAAATGGTTTGAGTTATTATAATCTCAAGTCAATGACTTATGAAGAGCTTGAAATGCAGCAGATTGTAACAAACAGAGCATTTTTACGCGCATTAAATAATTATGCACAAAGACAGGAGAGGGTGCTTATCGCAGCAAATAATGTGTTGGTTAAGAATCTCTCTATGGATACCGCCCGAATGGCTATTTTTTTTGATGCGTTAAGAGAAAGTGCTGGGCTTGATTTGATGTATGTAGGCTTAGAAGAAAGTGCCAAAAATGTCCGCTCAAATGGGAAGATTCTCACCATTGAAGGTGGTTATAATGTCAGAGAGCGAAATTGGTATAAGGCAGCTAAAGAGAAAGGAAGTTTTGCCATAACCTCTCCCTATACAGATTCAAGTGGGAATCTTGCTATTAGCTACATCCTACCAATGTATGATAAAAACAATAAGTTTGTAGGTGTTATCGCCACAGACGATTCAATCCAAAAAGTTATTGATTCTCTTTTACCTATTGGAGGTTCAGAGAATATAAACACTTATGTTTATGATAAAGAGGGTATTGTAGTTCTACACGATGATATAAGTAAAATAGCTACAGAATCTGCTTTGGGTAAAAATATCGCATCAGCTATAAAAGCCAATCCAAGTTTGCTCAAAAATACAACACTTTTTGAAACTCAAGATAGTAGAGGTATAAAAATTAAGGTGGTATGTTCTCCTTTTGGAGATTTGGGTTTTATGGCTTGCTCTATTATGGAATCACATCTTTATAGTGATGCGGCAAATAAACTCGTAAAGGAAGAGGTTATAAGCACAATTTTGAGTATTTTAATCGTAGCGTTGATTATTGGGTTTCTTGTTCGCAAAATACTCTTTCCTCTCAAAGGTATGCAAGATGGTCTTCGCAGCTTTTTTGATTTCATCAACCATAAAAGTTCGCATGTATGCCTTCTGCCTGTTCGTTCGCCCACATCTGCTAATGAATTTGATATGATTGCTCGTTCTGTAAATGAAAGTATCCAAACGACACAAGATTATTTGGAGCAAGATGCTAGGGTTGTGGAAGAATCACTTGAAGTATGCAAAGGTGTAGAGAAAGGAGATTTCTCTAGGCGCATAGAATCTATTTCAAATAATCCGCAGCTCAATGAGCTTAAAACAAGTCTTAATAGACTTTTAGAGCTTTTAGAAAATGAGATTGCTTCAGATTTAAATAAGTTGAGCGCCGTCTTTGAAAGTTATAGGACATCTGATTTTACGAAAAGAATCCAAGAACCTAAAGGCGGTATGGAAGTAACAGCTAATCTTTTGGGTGATGAGATGGTAAAAATGCTCAAACAAAGAGCTGAATTTGCGCATACTCTTTCTGATGAGAGCACGACCCTCCAAGATGCAGTAGATTCTTTAACAAAAAGTTCTAATTCTCAAGCAAGTTCTTTAGAACGAGTGGCAGCTTCCTTAGACCAGCTCACAAGCACAATGCACTCTATTTCTGATAAAACAAGTGAGGTTACACAACAAAGTGAAGATATTAAAAATGTTACAGGTATTATTAGAGATATAGCAGACCAAACAAACCTCCTTGCACTTAATGCTGCTATTGAAGCAGCAAGAGCAGGAGAACACGGCAGAGGATTTGCTGTTGTTGCAGATGAAGTGCGAAAGTTAGCTGAGCGAACGCAAAAATCTCTAGGAGAAATAGAAGCTAATACTAATCTCTTAGTGCAATCTATTAATGATATGGGTGAATCTATAAGAGAGCAAACGGCAGATATTTCGCACATAAATAATGCTGTTGAAGATATTATGTCTAGCACACACGAGAATGTGGAAATAGCCAATAAAACAGCAACTATTTCTAGCTCCGTGAGAGATATATCAGAAAGTATATTGCAAGATATAAATACAAAGAAATTTTAAAAGAATTTTTAATTAAACCTTGACAGATACTAGGTATCAGGTTTTATAATTTCATTATTCATTTTGGAAAGGATAATGTTATGGCTTATACCATTATAGAAGTAGAGAGAAAAACGGGTATTCCCTCTACAAAGATAAGGTTTTGGATAAAAAAAGGTTTATTCCCATTTTTGCAAAGCGACCATAATAATGTGCGGTATTTTTCTAAACACGATATAGAAGCTTTATTCTGGGTGGAATATTTAAGAGAAACCAAAATGAATATAAAAACGATAAAGCTTTATATGGATTTATACGCACAAGGAGAGAGCACAAATGCCCAAAGAAAAGAGATTGTCAGAAAACAAATAGAATATGTCAAGGCAGATTTGGCTAAGACACAGGAGATTCTTAGAATCTTAGAAAAAAAGTATCAGCACTATGAAAGCCTTGATTGCCAACCAAAACAATGCTTGAGCAAATAGTATCCCAAATGCAGCAATGACAATGCTACAGGGAATCTTAAGCCCTACTTTAAAAAATGCTTGATTTTTCTTCCTATTCTTTTGATAATACTTGGTTTTGATTGAGTGCTCTATTTTGTTTGCAGTGCGAGAATATGCTCAAAAGCATTGACAAAAGCCTTATCATAGTGCTTGGAAATGTGATTTTTAAACACAGATATATCTTTGGGCGAGGGCATATATACCCAAGGTAAGTGAAGCAGCCTAAAATAGAGCTCATAATATTTGCTTTGTTCCGCGCTTAATACACAAGAGCCGATATTTTGAAACAAATGTTCATAAGGGCTATATTGAGTAGGAATGTGCTTTTCTCCCACGAGAGCGTGGAATAAAAGTGCGCAGACATTAGCGTATTTGCTATGTCCAAAACAATGATAGGCAATATCGTGTAAGATAATTACCGCATTAGACTTAAGATAAGGCAAAACCATAAGAAAATCAAAAATCTCACCGGGTGCAATATGCATTGTGTCAATGATACATAAATCAATATCATTGCCGATTGTATCTAAGTGATGAGCGCTTAATCCACCTGTGTAGAGATGATAGTATTGCGCAAGATGTGGAGTGAGCTCTTGGACTAAAAATCCGCTTTTACGCGAAGTATGATATGCCCCCCCCCCCGTTTAATTCGCGATAATACTCTGTGTTGTAGTCAATAGCATAGAGTGAAGTAGAATCTAAAAGGTTATGATTGGCTAAAAAATCCAAAATCACAACGCTATTTGCGCCAGCTGCGACACCTATTTCGCAGATTTTTTTAGGCTTGTGCTTTTGGATTGTCTCTAGGACAAAAGCGCGTTCATTTTCCACCATTTCTGAATATTGGTTAATAAGGCAATGATGTATCATTTCTCTCTCCTTGCTACTATTTTTTGAAAAAGGGCATTATACTTTAAATTTTATTAACTTTAATGGCAATAAGGCTTTGTTGTTCAAGCAGCGTTAGCTTTGTGTGCTATAATTTTGAGCCATAATGAGACTACAAGCTAAGTTATAGCCTTAAACAAAACACTACAAGATTCTATACAAAAGGACAGAGCAGGAGTATGAGTTTTTTTTCACTTGAATTTAGTTTGCTTCTCCTTGCTTTTTTTGTATTCTATTGGCTTATCAAATCCTATACATTACAGAATCTTGCGCTTTTAGCGTTTAATTATTGCGTGATTTATCTTTTTAGTCCCTATTTTGCACTCGTAGTATTTTGTTATACTTGTTTTGTATATTTTCTCGCACTTTTTATTGATAGCACTCGCTCTCGCTTTATTTTTTTGAGCTGCGTAAGTCTTGTGATTGCTATTTTGTGTTTTTTTAAATATTATGCAAGCATCAAAGATGAGGTTGATTTGCTGCTTGAGTTTGTGGGTCTTGATTTTTTTGAAGCAGATGTAATTTTTCCTTTGGGACTTAGTTTTTATACCTTTGCCTCCATCACTTATTTACGCTCTGTATATGAAACAGGTAAGAATCTCGTGCGTGATACTTATTACGAAGAGGGCAATCCTGCACTTGAGAGCTTTATTGGTGTGGCGACTTATCTGTCATTTTTTGCTACATTTCTTGCGGGTCCGATTATGCGAAGTCAGTTTTTCTTTGTTCAATATCGCGCACCACGCACTTTTGGCTCTATTGATTTGATTATCACGCTTGTGCTTTTTGGTGTAATCAAAAAGGCATTTATCGCAAACTATCTTGGAATCTACTCTCAACCAATCCTAAGCGCACCCTTTGAATATCATAGCCTTGAGCTTTTAAGCGGGATTTTGGCATATAGTGCGCAGATTTATTGTGATTTTAGTGGTTATGTGCATCTTGTGAGTGCATTTGCGCTTATGTTGGGCTTTAGTTTGCCTCCTAATTTTAATATGCCCTATATGGCAAAGAATCTCAAAGATTTTTGGAATAGGTGGCATATAAGCCTCTCTACTTTTATTAGAGATTATATTTATATTCCGCTTGGTGGGAATCAAAGAGGGTTTATAAGCACACAATTTTTTGTGCTTATCGCTTTTGGGCTTTCTGGATTATGGCACGGAAATACTTTGAATTTTCTCATTTGGGGGCTTTTGCACGGATTTGGGATAATATGGCTTAATTGCCTTAAATCTCTGCATATCAACTTTGATTTTCTGCCTTTTGTGAGTTCATTTTTGACTTTTATGTTTGTGAGTTTTTGCTGGATTTTCTTTTTTTACCATTCGCTTGATGAGGCAACAAGCTTTTTTCTTGCATTGTATCAAAACTTTACTTTTCCCTTGCCTCAATATACTTTATACGCACTTGGTGGTGCTTTTATTTTCTTTATGTTTTATCCCTTTATGCGTGGGAGTATAGATTTATGCCAAAAGATTCTAAGCTTTATTCCGTGGTTTATAAAGCCTTTTGTATTAAGCATTATTTTTACACTTATTATTGCAATGATGCCCTCTGGCATACCTCATTTTATCTATGCGAGTTTTTAAGTGAAAGAGACAAAATTTGTATTTATTGCGTTTGCAACTCTTGTGCAACTTTTTATTACGCTGCATAGCTCTATTATACTCTATGTTGAGCAGCAATATCATAATTTTACAGAATCCCCCTATCCTTTCGTGCAGGTTTTGAGTGGATTTTATGAGCGCATTATGCTTAGAAATAATGCACTATTTGCTTATGCTGATAATCTTACACAATCGCTTGAACAAGTGCGCAAAGAGATATTTACCTTTGATAATCTCGCTTTTACACAAGAAAAAAAGCCCGAGCAAGATAAAAGGAATGCACCTGCAAAGAAAGATTCCAAAAAGTCTAAAAAACCTAAACACAATACAAACAATGTCTCGTACCCTAAGCCAAAAACTCCTCCCTTATCTCATACTCCATTGCCCATTAATGAGAATCCACCTTCTCAAACATCACAAGATTTGAGTGCTAACCCTCCTGTGCCCAAAGATAACGAACATTCTTCAAAAGATTCAGAGACTATACAAACACCAACCCTTACAGATGAGCCTGTTCCCATTACTCCACCTCCTGTGAATCAATCCGCACAAACTGCCCAACCTATTCCGCCACCTGTCAAAAAGCCCTCCATTAAGGAGCAAAGCCCTAAAGTGCAGGAGAGTTATATGCCTCTTCGCCCAATTCATAACCCACGCATACCCATTGATGAGGGCTCATCTGTCTTGCTTATTGGGGATTCTATGATGCAAGGCATAGCGCCTTATGTGCTTAAAACTTTTAAAAAAGTGCATTTGCACGGCATAAATTTGAGCAAACATAGCACGGGATTGACTTATAAGCATTATTTTAATTGGGAAGCAGCCCTTAGAGCAGCCTTTGAAAAAAACCCTGATATTGCTCTTGTGGTTGTGATTTTGGGTGCAAATGATCCTTGGAGTATGAAAAATAATATTGCCTTTAAAAGTGCGCGTTGGGAGGAGACTTATATCCAGCGTATTGAGGAGATTGTCAATGTTGCTCATAGCTATGGAGCGCGAGTAGCGTGGTATGAAGTGCCATTGGTGAGTGCAAAATCTCTCAATGATAAGGTTGTGTATTTGAATGGCTTGTATGAACGCGTTGTAAAAGAGGGGGGCGAGTATTTCTTGCAAAGTAATGGCATTGTTACTCAAGAGGGGAAATATTCTGCCTTTATCAAAGATGCAAATGGCAAGAGTGTGCAAGTGCGCATTGATGATGGTGTGCATTTTACTGCGCGTGGTTATCAAATTATGGCAAATATCTTTCTCAACGCACTTGAGATTATCCCACAGATAAAAGAGCAAGATATGCAAGAGGATTTACACGATTCTCTGCCCGCACAAGAGCATCACATAAAGGAGGAGCATTGGTGGGACAAGGGATAGGAGGCAAAATGAGGATATGGAGCATAGGAGTGGGATTGTGTATAAGCTTGTGTTTATTGCAAGGCGCGGATTATCCTCTAAAGGCTATTGCTAAAGAATTAGGCGAGTCAAAACAAGCCCAAAAGCCCTCAATAATACCACAGAGCAAAAAGCTTTTAGAATCCACAAGTGGCATTATAAATTATCAGCAACAAGCGCCCAAAGAGTTTATAACAAAGTTCAAAAAAAAAGAGAATCTTATCATTCGTATTTTTGGAGATTCTCATATTGCGGGAGATTTCATTTCTCATCGTTTGCGTGGGTTGCTTTTTAAAAACCATTCAATCGGATTTGTGTATCCACTATATCCTCATTATCATCAAAATATTGCTCTTAAATATGAAAGTAATAATTTTGAAATACTTAATTCGCGTTTGCACGAGCTTGATGAATATCCTATGGGCGGAGTGGTAGCCAAACCTGTGGAGTTGCCCGCTCATATCACGCTCACGCCACAAACCCAATTCACGCAAGAAGAAATACTAAGTAAAATCATTTTTAAAGCCCCTAACAAAGAAAAGGCTATTATCATTGAAGATGCAAAGAATCAACGATTTATCATTAATGCCAAACGCCCTTTTATATGGCAGATTCTAAGCCTTAAGCTGCATTATCCTATCACTATTCGTGCGCTCAATGAAAAGGTGCTTTTTGGCGGATTTTTTATTTATGAGCAACAAGGCGTGAATAATATTGTTGAGAATCTCGGTATAAATGGCGCTCGTTCTGATATTTGGCTCAAATGGGATAAGCCTCTTTTAAAGCAGCAGATGAGTCTGCTTCCTGCGGATTTAGTTGTACTTTGCTATGGTTCAAATGATGCGCTGTATGATAACTTCAATGAGAGTATTTTTTTAAAAAATTATAGCGAGTTTATTGATTTGATTCGTCAGAGTAATCCACAAGCAAGTATTTTGCTCATTTCCCCACCACCTGTGGTGCAAAAAGTCTCTCCCAAAAAGCGTAAAAAAGCAGTGTATAAAAAAACAAAAAACGCTTCAGCAGTAAAGGCTGCCATTGCTAAACTTGCCAAGCAAAAGCAAACGATGTTGTTTGATTTAGAGGATTTTATCAATCAGAGTGGTGGCAAAAAGAAATGGGAGGAAGCAAATTTAGCAAAAGCTGATGTGCATTTGTTGCCTAATGGTTACAAGCTTGTTGCTGATAAGCTCTATTATGAGCTTAATAAACTCAAACAATAACCTTTATTTTATCGTTTGAGTCCATTCACCGTCTGCAACATAGAATCTGCTGTCTGAATCGTCTTTGAATTTGCTTCATAGGCTCTTTGTCCTGTAATCAAATCTGTCATTTCCTCTACGAGCTTGACATTGCTTAGCTCTAAGAATCCTTGTCGGAGCTGCCCAAATCCATCAAGTCCGGGCACACCTGCCACAGGGTCGCCTGAAGCGTTTGTATTAATAAAAAGATTATCGCCTAAGGAATGCAAACCTGCGGGATTAATGAAATTTACTATTTCAATTTGCCCGAGTATATTTACCTCAGTTTGATTCCCCTCAATCACACTCACCGTCCCATCAGTGCCGATATTAATTTGTGTCGCACCCTCTGGAATAGTGAGTTCTGGTATAAGACGATAACCCTCTGAATTAACGACATTGCCATCATTATCAAGCTTAAAGCTTCCTGCGCGTGTATAGGCTATATTGCCATCGGGAAGCTCAATTTGAAAGAATCCATTGCCTGTAATAGCAATATCAAGGTTATTTTCAGTTTCTTTTGGGTGTCCTTGAGAAAACATTTTTTGTATCGCCACAGGACGTACCCCTATACCCACTTCAATACCTGTGGGAGAGATAGTTGTTTCGCTTGTGCTTGTTCCTGCGTATTGCAACACTTGATAAAACAAATCGGCAAATTCAGCCCTTTGCTTTTTATAGCCTGTGGTATTGACATTGGCAATATTATTAGAGGTATTATCAATTTGAAGTTGCTGTCCGAGCATACCTGTGCTAGCGGTATAGAGTGATCTCATCATAGGGTAATCCTTTTATCAACTTAGAATCTTTTAAGAGCGATTTTCACACAATCTTTAAGCAAAAGCGATTCCATAAATGTATTTTTAGCACTTTTATAGGTAGATTCTATTATAGTTCCTTTATTTTAGAATCTAAAAGGCAGAATAATGCTCCTTACCACGCTTTATATCATTGCTATCACTGCTGAAGGAATGACAGGTGCGCTTGCTGCTGGCAAACATAAAATGGATTTATTTGGCGTGATTTTTATCGCTCTTGTTACAGCCATTGGTGGAGGTTCTATTCGCGATATTTTGCTCAATCACTATCCACTTACTTGGGTGGCGCACCCTGAATATGTTGTGCTTATTTGTGTTGCTGCCTTACTTACGATGAAAGCTCCGCGCGTAGTGGCACGAAGTGAGAGCGTGTTTTTAACCCTTGATGCAGTAGGTTTAGTCGTTTTTAGCATTCTTGGCGCACAAATTGCGATTGATAAAGGATATGGTTTTATCATCGCGGTGAGTGCGGCAGTGATTACCGGCGTATTTGGAGGTATTTTACGCGATATTTTATGTATGCGAATCCCCCTTGTTTTCCAAAAAGAAATTTATGCGGGTATTGCTATTATTGCGGGGGCGATGTATTATGCCTTGTTTGAATGGACACATTTAGATGTTGCACTTGTTAGTATTCTAACTTTAATAGTGGGAGTGAGTGCAAGGCTTTTGGCAATTTTTTATAAGCTTTCTTTGCCTGTGTTTTCTTATGAAGAATCTTCGCAAGAGGAGAAAAAATAATGTAAAAAGATTCTTGCAAGGAGTAATTTTAGTTTTTGGAATCTTATTATACAATTACGATTTTTTAACATTGAAAGAATATATATTATGAGGATATAAATGAGTTCAATAGCCCTAGCATTGAAATATCGCCCGACTTGTTTTAGCGATTTGGTAGGACAAAATGCCATCTCACAAACGCTCTCTCTTGCTTTAGATTCTCAACATATCTCTCACGCTTACCTTTTTAGTGGATTGCGTGGGAGTGGCAAAACGAGTTCGGCGAGAATCTTTGCCCGTGCTTTGCAGTGTGAGAGCGGACCTACGAGCACTCCGTGTGGGAATTGTGCAAGTTGTATAGCAGCATTACAAAATAAACATATGGATATCATTGAAATGGACGCGGCAAGTTCAAGGGGGATTGATGATATTAAAAAGGTGATAGAGCAAACAAAATACCACCCAAGCTTTGCACGATATAAGATTTTTATTATTGATGAGGTGCATATGTTAAGCAAAGAAGCATTTAATGCCTTGCTTAAAACGCTTGAAGAACCACCGGAGTTTGTGAAGTTTATACTCGCAACGACTGACCCATTGAAGCTTCCAGCTACTATTTTAAGCCGCACACAGCATTTTAGATTCAAGCAAATCCCTCACCGACTTATTGTAGAACATATCGCTCAAATTCTCAATAAAGAGGGAGTAAGCTATGAGCCTCAAGCCCTTGATATTATTGCGCGGAGCGGTTCAGGGAGTTTGCGTGATACATTGACTTTGCTAGACCAAGCAATTATTTTTTGTAAAAATCATATTGAAGTTGCAGGGGTAACAGATATGCTTGGTATTGTTGATCCCCAAGTATTGAATGATTATTTTCAAAGCATTTTGCACAAAGATGAGGGCAATACGCATAAGATTATGCAGATTCTTCAAGAGTATGAATGCGAAATGATACTTGATGAAATGATGCTTTTTTTAAAAGATAAATTGCTTAAAGAAAGTGTGGATTTTCCACCACTTATTCTTGAACGTTTTGCGCGTATTTTAAGTGAATCTAAAATTCTGCTTAACCTCAATACCGATGGTGCGTTTGTGTTGTTATTATGCACGATGAAAATGCAAGAAGCGCTCAAGGTCAAAGATATAGAATCTATGATAGAAGAACTTGAGGAAGAGCTTTTTGGAACACAAAACCATAAAAATACCTCTATACCCATATCGTCTCAATCATCAACTCCCCCATCATTAGAATCAAACAATGTCTCATCTCTTAATATTCATTTGCGCTTTGATACACTTGTGCAAAAAATCAAAGATCGCAATGTGAAGTTAGGCGAGATTTTTGAACGCAATGTGAAGTTTGTAAGTTTTGAAGGAGAGATTTTGCGTTGGCAGAGCATAGCGCAGGGTCAAGATAAGGAGCAGCTCAAAGAGCATTTTAGCATCATCAAGGCATTAGTAGCTGAAATTTTCGGCTCACAGGTATCTATTCAGGTGATTCCTCAAGCTACTTCTGAACAAAACATTGTTTCATCGTCTGAAAATACTTTTGTTGGCACATCAGCTCTATATTCAGATACATCTTCTCCTTTAGATACTTCAACAGAGACAAAAGCTGTTCTTGATGCGAAAGATGCTTTTTTGGCGCAAAATAAGGATTTAATTAGTGCTATTAAGGATAGTGTAGGGATTAAAGAAGTGATTATGCAAGATAATCAAACAGGTGGAAATAATGAGTGAGTATATATTGAGTGAATCTGCGCTTACAGAGCTATGCCATACTTTAAAAAATACAATTCGCAAAGGCTATGTGGTGCTTTTAAGAGGGGATTTGGGAAGTGGCAAAACAACTTTGGTGCGCTCTTTTGTAGCCTTTGAAAGCAAAGAGCAAGCAAACGAGGTTACTTCACCTACATTTAGCCTCGCACAAGCTTATAAAAGCCAAGATTATGGCGCAATTTACCATTATGATATTTATCGTAAAGATATGCAGGATATGCTTGAGCTGGGATTGCTTGAAATGCTTGAACAAGATGGATTGCATTTTGTGGAATGGGGCGATGAAGCTTTGGAGAATATATTGCGCCAAAATGGCTTTAATGTGATGAGCATTACTATAAATACAAATGCAATGCTTGATCATAGAATCTATAAGGTAGCTCTATGAATAAGCTTTCCGCACATAATCTTAATAAGCATATTAAAAAAACAAAAATTGTCCAAGATATTTCTCTTGAAGTCAATAGTGGCGAAGTAGTGGGGCTTTTGGGTCCAAATGGAGCAGGCAAAACTACTACTTTTTATATGATTTGTGGGCTGCTGCACCCAAGCTCTGGAAAGGTTATGCTTAATCATACTGATATTACTAAACTCCCCTTGCATCAGCGTTCCAATTTAGGCATTGGCTATCTTCCTCAAGAATCAAGTATTTTTAAAGATTTAAGCACAGAGGAAAATCTTATGCTTGCAGCAGAGATAAGTATTAAAAATGCGAAAGATAGGCAGATTAAAATTGAAAAAATGCTTGAAGAATTTAATATTGAGCCCATTCGCTCAAGAAAAGGCATAAGTTTAAGTGGTGGAGAAAGGAGGAGGGTAGAGATAGCGCGTGCGCTTGTGAAAGATCCGAAGTTTATTTTGCTTGATGAACCTTTTGCTGGCGTAGATCCACGCGCGGTAAGCGATATACAAAATATTATTCTAAGGCTGACAGAGCTTGATATTGGCGTTCTTATAACTGATCATAATGTGCGTGAGACGCTATCAGTGTGTTCTCGCACCTATGTAATTAAAAGCGGGACACTTCTTGCAAGTGGCAATGCAGAGGAAATTTATGCAAATGAATTAGTGCGCAAATACTATTTGGGAGAGCATTTTAAAGTATGAGTGTAGGAGGTAAGCTACGAAGTAATCTCAATATCAAGACACGTCTTTCAACAACACTAAAGAGTTGGTTGCCGATTTTGCAAAGTGGCGTTATGGAGCTTGAAGAAACGCTCAATGCTATTGTAGAGGAAAATCCCTATGCTTGTGTGCAAAGCCAAATGACACAAAGTTTGCAATCTAAAAACTATAAAAAGTCTCATCTTTCCTCAAATACATCAAATGACCGCTTTGAATCTATTCACATTAGCCAAAAAAGCCTTTACGAAGTGCTTGAGGAGCAAATTGATTCTACTTTATTTCCCACAGAAATTTCACGCACCATTGCATTTAAGATTGTAGAGAATCTCAATGAAGATGGGTATTTGGATACCGCAGTGGGTGAGATAGCTTATGAATTAGGACTAAGCGAGGAAGATGTAGAACGCGTAAGGCAGAGATTTGCATATCTTGAGCCTTATGGTGTAGGCGCAAAAGATGTGATAGAATCTTTTCTTTTTCAGTTAAGCAATACTGAATTAGAGGGTGAAAGCTATGATTTGGCTGCACGTGTGATACGCGATTTGCACAACCATAGTAAATATAAAAATCACCCTGCATACAATGAAGTAATGAAGACTATTAAGAGCTTTAGAAATCCGCCAGCGATTGAGTTTGGAGCGAAAGAAGCTGAAGTGATTCCTGATATTTTTATTTTTGAACGAGTAAAAACTGATACATTGAAAAACACTACCTACGAACTTGAAGTGTCAATTAATGATGTGTATTATCCTAAGATTATTATTGAGGAGAAAATCAAAGGTGTGGAGGCACATAAAGAAAGTGCAGAATTTTTAAAAACTAAATTAAAAGAGGCAAAAGATTTGGTTGATGCGCTTGATATGCGTAAAGCCACTATTTTGAAAATTGCCATTGCTCTACGTGAGAATCAATATGATTTTTTTATGGGCGGGGAGATACGTCCGATGAAGCTTAAAGATATTGCCCAAGATTTGGGATATGCGCCGAGCACGATTTCACGTGCTATTGCTAATAAATATTTAGAATGCGATAGAGGGATTTTCCCTATTAAAAGTTTCTTTACTGCAGCTATTGATGGGGATACTTCAAATGCTTCGATTAAAGATTTTATACTCAATCTTGTCAAAAATGAGGATAGAAAAAAGCCTTTGAGTGATTTGAAGATTCTAAAAAGTGTGGAGCAAAAATTTGACCTTAAAATGGTGCGGCGCACGATTACCAAATATCGCCAACAGCTCAATATTGCAAGCTCTAGTGAGCGTAAAAAACTCTATGAAATCAGCGTATAATTATAAAATATAAGCAAGGTTTTAGCCAAATTGAGCTAAAATGCTCGTCTTTTTGTTTTGAAAAAGTATGCTCTGTTATAGAATCAGTGCATAAAGCTTAATAGCAAATTCACACATACCAATCCTTATGAGGTTGCAAGGGTTTAATGAGCCCTGCTAAGGGGTATGGAGGATAAACCAAAATTTACAAGGAGAACCTATGGTAACGATGAAAGACTTACTTGAGTGTGGTGTGCATTTTGGACATCAAACTCGCCGCTGGAATCCAAAGATGAAAAGATTTATCTTTGGTGTGAGAAAGAATATCCATATTATTGATTTGCAAAAAACTTTGCGCTACTTTCGTTATACTTACAATATCATTAAAGAAGCAGCGAGTGAGGGTAAAGTGATTATGTTTGTAGGCACAAAGCGACAAGCAAGTGATACATTAAAACAATATGCAGAATCTGTAAATGCGCCCTATGTCAATTACCGATGGCTTGGTGGAATGCTTACAAATTTTAGCACAATCAAAAAATCAATTCGCAGACTTGAGATTATTGAAGAAATGGAAAGCAGCGGACAAATTGATTTACTTACAAAAAAAGAAAAGCTTATGTTGCAACGCAAAAAAGAAAAGCTTGATAAGTATCTCGGTGGTGTGCGTCATATGAAAAAAGCGCCCGATATGATTTTTGTCATTGATGCGGCGAAAGAAAAAATTGCTGTGGCAGAGGCAAGACGTCTTGGGATTCCTGTGGTTGCACCACTTGATACAAACTGCGATCCTGATATGGTGGATTATCCTATTCCCGGAAATGATGATGCAATACGTTCTATCCAGCTTTTTTGTAAAGAAATAAGTGAGGCAATTTTAGAAGGACGCGCTGAAAATAAAGATGAGCAGAATGAGCAAGGAGAGCAAATTGCTCCAGCTACAAACGAAGAAAAGCAAGAGATTCTTGATGAAGTAACCGCTCAACTTGCTGCACAAATGCAAGAGGAGGCATAATATGGCAGATATTCCAGCACAGCTTGTAAAACAGCTTCGCGAGATGACAGATGCAGGTATGATGGATTGCAAAAAAGCACTTGTAGAAACAGATGGCAATCTTGAAAGGGCAGTAGAATATCTACGCGAAAAAGGCTTAAGCAAGGCAGCAAAAAAAGCTGATAGGGTAGCAAGTGAAGGCGTTGTAAGTGTGGAGGTAGCAAGTGACTTTAGCAAGGCAAGTGTTATTGAGATAAACTCCGAGACAGACTTCGTGGCTAAAAATGATACATTCAAAAACCTTGTAACACAGACATCAAAAATCGTGTATGATAATGCCCTTTCTAGCACAGAGAGCTTACATACGATGAGTGTTGAAGGTGTAAAATTTGAAGAATATCTCCAACAAAATATTGCCAAAATTGGTGAAAATATCGTAGTGCGCCGTATTGCAAGTATTCAAGCGCAAGGAAAAGGCATTGTCAATGGCTATGTGCATTCAAATGGGCGCGTGGGTGTGCTTATTGCGATGAAGTTTGGCAAAGATAGCTCAAAGAATGCCTGTGTAGAGCTTGCTAAAAGTATTTGTATGCACGCCGCAGCGATGAAGCCTCAAGTTTTAAGTTATACGCAGCTTGAAAATGAGTTTATTCAAAAAGAAAAAGTTGCGATTATTGCCGAGTTACAAAAAGAAAATGAAGAATTTAAAAGGCTTGGTAAGCCTCTTCATAAGATTCCACAATATATTAGCCGTAGCGAACTTACAGAATCTGTGCTTAAAGCCCAAGAGCAAAAATTGCGAGAAGATTTGAAAGCTCAAGGGAAACCAGAGCAAATTTGGGATAAGATTTTGCCCGGTCAAATGGAGCGTTTTATCGCTGATAGCACATTACTTGACCAAAGAATGACTTTGCTTGGGCAGTTTTATGTAATGGACGATAAAAAAACGATTGCACAAGTGCTTGAGGCTAAATCTAAAGAGCTAAGTGATGAGATTGAGATAGTTGAGTATATCCGCTTTGAGCTAGGCGAGGGTATTGAGAAAAAAGTTGAGGATTTTGCTGCTGAAGTTGCTGCACAAATGCAGTAGTAGATTAAGCACGGGAGCAAGTTATTATTCTACGATTTGGTTTATGCATATTGCTTTTGTTCTCTGTAAATGCCTGTGGATATAACTTTTGGGATTTTGCTTCTAATGAAAGGATTACTTATTCTAAGGCTTTTTATTATGATAAAGAGCTAGGAAGAGAAGAATCAACATTTGGCGGAGATTTTTCACATACGAGCATAATAATGAATGTGCTTGGCACAGAATATGGGTTTGTATTTAATGAATCTCCTCTTACGCATAATAACTTAGAACAACCCTCACAAAAGCACATTGCCTTTGACTTTGGCACACTTTCTTTTGGTGGTGTTGGGCAAAGATTTCCTCAATTTTTCGGAGCAAAATTTCGTTATGAATATGGCTTTAATGAGCAGATTTCTCATCGGTTTGGGGTTGAGGGTTATTGGCATCCTGCATTTTTTAATATTCGTGGATGGCAGATTCTGAGTTTGTATGTAGGCGGTGGATATAGGGATAGTGCGATAAATGGAGCGTATTTTGATAAGGGTATTTTGATTTTGCCAAGCTCACCGATATATCTTGCACTCACACATCGCACAGATTACACTTCGCATTATCCATCTCAAGATAGTCTTATGCTCTCCATTCGTATGCCTATATATGTTTGGGGTGCGCCTCTAGCTATACCTCTTGGGGTTGTTATGGGAGGGCTCATAACAACTGCTAAAGATAAAGAAGCTAATCCTTAATGTGTTTAGGTTGTATGTGATAGGTTTTAATCTGCGTACTTAATGAAGAGAGATAGGATTCTACATTTTCCTTTGTAAGCAGCATACCAAAATCAGCGGGAACTTCAATGGCTTTATCATTAAAGATTCTTGCCAACATTAATGCGCTCACTTTTGGCTTAAAATGCCACCCCTCATTATCAAAATTATCCTTATCCAAAGTGATAGAATTAATCCCATAAAAGCTCCAAATTTTTGCATTTGTATGCGTAATTAAATAAGTGATGGCTTTAAAATATTGTTTTTCTATATCATCATATTTTTGAAAATTTTTATAATGCGAAAAATATTTAGGAAAAATGATAATTATATCTTTAGAATCAGTGAGATTTGCAAGCGTATGTATTTTTTCTTCATCAATGTCAAAATGGGTAAAATGCGGGTGCCATTTATCAGGGTTTATGAAAAAAGATTCCTCAATGCTTTGGGGTGAAAAAATAAATGTTTGTTTGTCAAATTCTGTAAAAAATGCATCATAGGGTTGAGTATTGAAATAATCTTTTATGCTTTTTGCTGCAAGTTTGAAGTTTAAATAATCATCAATAGCGACATTTTGATGAAAAGTATCTTGCAAGCGAGAGCCATTTTGGAATCCATTGCTATTAAGCGAAAAAGCATCAAAGCCCAATATGAAATGGCTAGAGTGAGATTTGATTTGTTCAATAAGGAAAATCCACTCATCTATCATTGCAGAGGATAAGCCAAGCCGAATGCAATGTTGCCCAAGGTATGAACTCAACCTATCATAATCAATATATCTTGTGCGCGAAGTGCCGATGACATAATAAGGGGCTTTGGCTTTTACTCTCAGGGGATAAAGGAATTGTTCCTCACTGGTAAGATTCTCTATATATTTATTGTGTGTGCTTTTGAGTCCATATTTATCATTCAAACAATTAATCAATACTACGGGCAAAGTGCTTAAAGCTACTAAACATAAGAATATGATTGTGTAAAATTTTGATGAAATGCTAAGTTTTAACATAGATTCTCGCTTAAAAATTAAAATATAAAAACACCGAATGCTCGCTACTTAAACAATAAACAGATATGATAAAAAGAATATATGCAAAGGATAAAGACTTCCATTGAGGCACGAATCTCTCTAG
>NZ_JAPHNC010000010.1 GCF_026241255.1 Helicobacter sp. MIT 21-1697
ATCCCAAAAACAAGCGATTTTAAAAAAGGCTTTGATATAAATATATTTTTATGTGTTTGACTTTAGTTTAACTGCACAAAAACAAGCAAGTTTTAAATAAGCTTGATACGAACAAAAGCTCCTTTTCTTGGACGAATTATTAAGTAAAACTTGTTATAATTGTGCCTAAAAAGATTCAAGTAGTAGATTGGATAGGGGAAAAGGGAGCAAATATGGGAATGCCAATAAGTTTTAATCAGCCAATACCACAAATCATACCAACAACGCCGGTCGTGCCTCAAAGTAATCCAAGAAAAGATGAGGAAACTTATAAGCTGGATAGTTTGAAAATGCACGAAACGCGAATGCCCGAAGTTACATATAGTTTGGATAGTTTGATAATGAGTAAAGGATTACTGCTCAACACTCAAGCATAAGAGAGAATCTTGGGGATAACAAAAAAGTGCGAAGCCAAAGATAATGAATAAGCCAAACTAGATTCTATATATATAGAATCTAGTTTGATGAGGTAGGTGTAGAATTAAGATTGTGCATCTTCTACAATGTTGATAATTGTGTTTGCTACTCTACGCGCAGTTTTGTCCAAAAATTCTGCTGGAGAAGTAAAGCCCACACAAGAGCAGTTGATTTCACCCAAAACATATTTATCCTTACCATTTGCATCTGTATCAAGGATAAAGTCTGCTGTCCAAATGAGCGGCAAATCATAGTTGCCAAGTTTAGTTTTAATCTCTGGGAGATTTGAAAGGAAGTAATCCACCAAGGTGCTCCATTGTTCTGGCTTGTCATAGCGATATTTTGCACCGCTAAAGAGTGTTGCAGAGAATGCGTCCGCGCCTTCAGCAGGTTTTTTATGCACAACATAAATGGGGTCTTTATAAAGCATAAGGATTCGGATTTCACCCTCTTTGATACGAGGCAAGAAAGTCATATCCACGAGCATACCATTATCACCTTTAAGGTATTTTTCACAAAAATCCATAAACTCACCGAGTTTGCGCTCTTCAACGTGATTATCTACTGCTTCTGTGCAGCGAATCTCTGCATCTAATGGCAATTCACTTACACCTTTATATTTGCTTGGGTCTTTGATTTGCACACGCCAAATGCCCTCACCTGTTGAGCCACGATTTTGTTTAAGCACTCTCTCTCCCTTTGCAAGAGTTTTGGGAAAGTTCTTTTTGAAGTCGTGCTCACCGCCAGCTTCCCATTTTACGCCAATCCTCGCTGCCTCACTTGGGTCATAGTATGCTAAAGTATCTGTGGGCACAAGCTCTGTATTGCGAAGCTTAGTTAAAGCATCTTTTGCACCATAGCCAATCATCGCATCAGGGTGTGGCATACCAATGACACCATCAGCACAAAGTTTGCGCAATACATCAAAGTAGAGTTTTTCTTCTTTGAGATTGCCCGGATTTACGCGTGAAACATACGCATCAGCAGATTTTTTGACATACTCATAGATTTCATTCTTTTTTGCCTCATCGCGCAAAATCTCATCTGTAAAAAAAACAACTTCTGCGTTCCAGCCAAGTTTTTTCAGATAATCCATCATTGGCACAGTGTCTTTTCTATGCCCATCTTTACCCTTATCGCTGCCTCCTACTGCTTCAAAAAAAACGATATGTTTTTTCATCAATTCCTCCTTAAAAATAAAATGAAACATTCTTATATTACGCTAAAATTTTACAAGAATAACTAAAATAATGTATATTCTTATGAGATTTTGTTTGTCTGCTTTAGAATCTACCCATTTTTAACTTTTTTAGATTCTAATGTTATGCCTTTAAAGTGTTTTAATCGCATAGAGTTAAGCACCACAATAAGAGAGCTAAAACTCATAGAAAGAGCTGCAAAGAGCGGTATCACAAGTCCAGCCACTGCCAACGGCACACTCAAAGCATTATAACCAATGCTTAAAATAATGTTTTGTTTAATGCTGCTATAAGTTCGGTGCGCAATTTCAAAGGCATTGTGCAGGGTAGTAAGCTTATCGTCAAGAATTACAACATCGCTACTTAAGATTGCAATATCACTCCCAGCTCCCATAGAAATAGCAATATCACTTTTGCTTAAAGCAGGTGCGTCATTAATCCCATCGCCCACCATTACAAGCACATTTTGTGGGTGCTTTTGCCTATAAGATTCTATCCAATCTGCCTTTTGTAAGGGTGATAGGCTATGATGAGATTCTTGAATTGCTATGAGTGAGCTGATTTGCTCCACACTCTCTATCCTATCGCCGCTTAACAAGGCTGTGGCAATGCCACGCTGATGTAAAGATTCTATTAGAGTTTTAGCATAGGGCTTTGGTTCATCATAGAGTTCAAAGATTTCACAAATCTCACTTTGATTTTGGGTATCCTTTTGCTGCATACCAAAGCCAAATATCATACCTCCACCAAGCGAAAGCTTAGGAATAGCAAAGCCTTGTGCGCGTAAAAATGCTAAATTTCCTCCTACAAGTTTGCAATCTCCCATATACGCGCTTATACCTTGTGCATCAAATTGCTCAAATTGCTCTAAAACAGGAGCATTGCAAGTATTGTCTGATTGATTTATGTCATTTTGAGATTGCAAAAAATGTACAATGCCTTCTGCCACAGGGTGCTTACTTAAACGCACAAAAGCAAGCAACAAATCTTTGTCATAACTGCCACCTATATGACATTTTTGCACTCTAGGCGCACCTTGAGTGAGTGTGCCTGTCTTATCAAAAACTACAATATTTGCTTTTGCAAGGCTTTCAAGGAATCGCGCTTGTTTGAAAAGGATATTGTAATGATAAGATTCGCCAATGCCAACCACAGAAGCAATAGGCGTAGCCAAAGCCAACGCGCAAGGACAGGCGATAATAATCACAGAGATAGCTATCATAAGTGATTTTTCAGCTCCTACATTTCCTACAAAGTACCAGCCTAAAAAACAAAGCAGGGCAATGCTTAAAATGATGCGTGAAAAATACTGCGAAAGGCTATTAGCAAGATTTTGTATGTGTGGTCTGTGATTAAGCGAGGAACTTACAAGTGCGATAATATGGCTCATAAGGCTTTGTGAGAATATTTTAGTCGCTTGGTAAAAAATTTGATGATTCAGATTGACATAACCAGAGAGAATCTCATCACCTTTTTTAGATTCTATGGGCAAAGATTCGCCGCTGATTGCTTTTGTGTCAAAAATTGCTCTTTGACTGAGCAAAATACCATCAATAGCGATTTTTTCACCCGCCCTTACGAGAATCATATCGCCTATTTGGACTTCTTCGGGGGCAACTTGATGTGTGAGATGTGGATTTTGTTTATCACAGAGTTCTATACTTGTGGGCAAGAGATGACTAAGTTTATCAAGGCTATCTCCAGCATTTTTGCGTGCTCGGACTTCCAAAAATTTGCCAATAAGTACAAAGGTAATAATCATGCTCACAGATTCAAAATAAGTCTCGCCACTGCGCGTGAGAGCAGCATATAGAGAATAAATATAAGTTAGCGTAGAGCCAACAGCAACGAGCAAATCCATACCCACAAAACCATTTTTTAATCCATAATAGCTTGAGCGAAAAAACACCCAGCCAGAGTAAAAAAGTGCAGGAGTGCACAGGATAAATGAGGCGAGATTGAGTATATCTTTTGCTTCCTTGGTGATACCAAGAAAATACCCGCTATATTGTGCAATGGCTACCCACATAATATTCATTGTGCAAAAAAGTGCAACAATCACGCGTATATAATATTCTTTCATTTGTTTTTTATCTGCGCTTTCTTGGATTCGGCTATCATATACATACGCATCATAGCCAATAGATTGAATAAGTGCGACAATAGCACTTAAGGGGAGTTTGTTTCTATCCCAAACAATGCTTGCTTTGTTGTTCGTATAATTAATGGAAGCACTTATAATCCCCTCTTGCGCTAAAAGGATCTTTTCATTAAGCCAAATACACGCTGCACAATGAATCCCGCTTATAATTAAATGTACTTCGCAGAGTTCCGCATCGTCTTTTGTAATGGTATGGACATATTTTTGCATAAATGCGTCTGTGTCAAATCGCTTCAAATCATTGTGAGTATCAAGTGTTGGGGGAGCAAGGGGACTTGTGAGTTTATCATAAAAACTTGTGAGTGAGCAATCTTGGAGCAAAAAATATACACTTTCGCAGCCATTGCAACAAAAATGTAGCTCCTCTCCTTGCTCATTATAGCGTGTGCTTAATTGTGAATCATCATATTCAAGCTGACAATGGGAACATCGCACTTTTTAACACTCTGCAAGTTCATTGTAAAGGGAATCTCGCTCAATCGCACGAAATCCAGCGTCTTTAATTTGTGAGATAAGCTCCTCTTTGTTTAATCCGCTTTTGCTTTTTGCTCCTGCGGCAGATTGAATGCTTTCTAATTGAATTGTTCCGTCCATATCATCAGCACCAAATTCTTGTGCAACAATAGCAAGATTAAGCCCCAAAGTTGCCCAATATGCCTTTATATGTGGGATATTATGAAGCAAGATTCTCGCAATAGCAATTGTTTTTAGAATCTCTTGTCCGCTTGGAAATGCTTTGACATTGAGAAAATTATTTTCGCGTTGATAAAGAAGGGGGATAAAGGCATTGAATCCACCCTGTTTTTGCGCTACTTTGGCGTTTTCACTTTGAGCAGCGCGTAATCGCAGCATATGATCAATTCTATGTTCTCTTTGTTCTATGTGTCCAAAAAGCATTGTTGCATTACTCATTTTACCTAGAGTATGCCAATATGTGTGAATCTCAAGCCATCTTTGTGAGCTTACCTTGCCTTTGCAGATAAAAGCACGCACCTGCTCATCAAAGATTTCAGCACCACCTCCGGGCATAGAATCTACTCCAGCCTTTGCCATATCTTCAAGCACTCTCTTGTAGCCTTTGTTTGAGATTCTATCTAAATAATCTACTTCTGCGGCAGTGAGAGCTTTTAAATGCACTTGTGGCAGAGCCTTTTTGACTTCTTTGAAAAGTTCAAAATACCATTCATAAGTATAGTTTGGATTATGACTAGAAACGATATGAAGCTCTTTTGCGCCGTTTTCATAGGCATTATGTGCTTGAGCGAGAATCTCATCAATGTTCATAGAATAAGGATTGGGATTTTTGCGTGAGGCAGAAAATGCGCAAAATTTACATACATCTGCACAAATATTGCTTGGGTTAATATGGCGATTGTTGTTAAAAAATACTTTTTTATCATACCGCTCTTTGCGGAGATTATATGCTGCTTCACCAAGTGTGAAAATATCATATTCATACAATCTGCTTAGCTCTTTTGGGCTTAAATCCTCATCTTGTGCCAAAGCCTTTTGTAATAAATCCATTTTTTCTCCTTAAAACTTTAAAAAAGTGATTGTATAGCATAAAATCTTAGAATCTCATTTACACATTCTTACATATTTTCTATTGTTTGTGCGCCAAAGAATTACCCACCTGTGTAATAAAATGCACGCGTAGAATGCTTTTGTTGCTCCATTTCCTGCTCCCATTGATTCTTTTCGGGTTTATTGCGCACAGAGAGTTCTAAAAGTTTTTGCATTTTTTCTTTATCATTTTGCATAATGGCATCTTTAAGATTCACGCTTTCTTGGTAATACAAGCAAGGGCAAATCACGCCATCACTTGTGAGACGGATACGATTGCAGCTTGCACAAAAATCATCTTCGTGTGGAGAGATAATACCGAAGGTAAGCTGTTTTGGCAAAGAGGGTGAGTCATTATCCTTTAAGATAATTGAATACAGCTTTGCTGGACCGAAACATTCTTTTTTTTCTAAGGTAGTAGGATACTTAGTGTTAATAATGTTTAGAATCTCTGCACTTCGCAAACCTTTTAAGCCCTCTTTTGCGTGGATATTTTCCATAAATTCAATAAAACGAATGCCAAAGCCATGGGTGGCGGCAAATTCAAGCATATCAATGATTTCATCATCATTTATACCTTGAATTGGCACCATATTGAGCTTAATGCCTAATCCAAGATGAGCGGCTTTATGAATGCCTCTTAGGATTTGTGGCAGAGCATCGCGCTTAGAAATAAGCTTTATACGCTCACTTTTAAGAGAATCCAAAGAGATATTAATGCGTGAAAGCCCTGCATCTTTTAAATCTTTAGCGTATTTTTCAAGCAAAAAGGCATTACTTGTGAGTGTAAGCTCAATATGAGGTGCGTATTCGTAAATTTGAGCGATAAATGCGCTTAAATCTGCCCTCAAAAGAGGCTCTCCGCCTGTAATACGGATTTTTTTTATACCATTATCAATGGCAAGCTTGATAAATTCAAGCATTTTAGGCAGAGGCAATGCACTCTCATCTACAAAATCTTCTGGTGTATCAGGCATACAATATTGGCAGCGGAAATTGCATTGCTTGGTAACAGATACGCGTATATAATCAATCGTGCGAGAAAAAGAATCTACTAACATTGCTCTTCCAAAATGTAAATTTATATTTAAAGAAATTAGGATTATACAAAATAAGATACAATGCTTACTAAAAATGAAAGGTTTTTATGCAAAAGATTGCTATTCCGTGTGTGATACTTGCTGGTGGCAAAAGTTCGCGTTTGGGCACAGATAAGACGCAAATTGCATTTGGACAGCATACGCTTAGTCAATGGGTATTTATGCGTTTGAGTGTCTTGTTTGAATCTCTTTATATCAGCGCAAAAACGCGGGATAAATTTCAGTTTGAAGCTCCGTTTTTGATAGAATCTAGTTCTATCTATGCCCCTATGGTAGGAATGATTAATGCCTTTAAAAAATTAGATACGCAAGAGATTATGTTTTTAAGTGTGGATACACCTTTTATCACTTGCGCAACTTTGCATAATATTGCCCTTGCGAATGCTCCTATTGTCTATGCACAGAGTGCCCATAAGGCACATTATCTTATTTCCAAATGGCATAAATCTATGCTTGATACGCTTATATGGGCATATAAGGCTAAAAATTATGCCCTGCATCGCATTATAGAATCTCACCCCTATCAAAGCATTGCTGCAACAGAAGAGGAATGTCTTAACATCAACACAATGGACGACTATCGTGAGGCTTTAAAAGTCTATGAGGATATGGAATAGCTATGGCAGCTGATGAAGAAAAAACCCAAGCCCCATCGGCACATAAGATTCAAAGAGCTAGAGAAGAAGGTAATGTCAGCAAAAGCCCAGAATTTGCTGGTTTTTTTATTTTGCTTATAGGTTTGGGATTGATGTTTTTACTTCTGCCTTTTTGGGTAGAAGGCACGCAGAGAATCTACCATCATATCAATCAGCTTATGCTGCTTGATGTGGATAGGCGTTTGTTGGGCAATCTAATGCTAAGTATTGGGCTTGAAGTGTTTTTTATGCTTGCACCGCTTTTTCTTGTGCTGATGATTACGGGGGTTATTGCAAATGTCGCACAATTTGGATTGCTTCTTTCACCTAAAGCGATTAAGCCTAAAATATCTAAAATTAACCCTATAACAGGCATTAAAAATGTTATTTCACTTAAAAAGATTCTAGATGGTTTTATGATTACCTTAAAGGTTTTTGTAGCCTTTATTGTTGGGTTTGCTGTATTTGTGAGTTTTTTTGATGAATTACCAAGCGTTTCAATGAGCGGATTGTATGGGCAGATTATGTGGTTTAGGCAAAAGGCACTTATCCTTATTGGAGTGCTATTAATTTTGTTTTTTATTATGGCAGTAAGTGATTATTTGATTAAACGTTATCAATACATCAAAAGTCTCAAAATGAGCATTAAAGAAGTCAAAGATGAATACAAACAATATGAGCAAAGTCCTGAAGTGAAGGCTAAGATTCGTCAAATGCAACAAAAAATCGCAAATAATCGTATGATGCAAGAAATCCCTTCTGCTTCCGTTGTTATCACTAACCCTACGCATTATGCTGTGGCGTTGCGTTATAGTGAGAAAGAGATTGAAAAAGGTATGCCTCCAATATTGGTAGCAAAAGGCATTGATGAGCTTGCCATACGCATTAAAAGTATAGCAAGAGAATATGATATTAAAATCATTGAGAATCCACCTCTTGCACGCGAACTTTATCGGCAGTTGGATTTAAATCAAGTTATTCCTCACGACCTTTTTGCAGCGGTAGGACAGGTGTTAAGCGAGGTTGCATATCTTGAGGAGCGTGAAGGCAAGAAAAAAATGAGTAAGATTCTTGAAATTGCAGGAGAGAAAGTAGCCAAAGAGCGTCAAATCTAAGATTTTATGCTATAATAAAACCTTTATTCTTTGTAATCCAAAGGCACGAGTATGGGTAATAAGCGGTTGATATTGACAAGTCTAGGTATTATGACACTTATTATTGTAGGGATTATGGCTTTTACTTCTTTCATCTTTGAGACACAAGAGCCACGTCTGAATATGCAAGGGAAAGCTCTTCCCACACATTGGAATCTTCAAGATGAGATGTGGGTAAAATTTGATGATGAAAGTGGTATTAGGGATTATCGGGTGCAAGTGATATTTGATGGAGAGGTTTTGAGTGATGAAAAAGAAATCATTTTAAATAAACCAAAATCTATTAAAATTTCATTGCCAAAACCTTCTACTTTACTTAAAAATGGAGCAGCTCTTCAATACAAGATTGCAGTAACAGATTGGAGTAATTCACATTTTTTTAGCGGCAATACTGCCAAAGTTGAACTCAATCTCGTAGTAGATACGACTCCTCCCAGTGTTATACCTATTGCATCATCATATCAGATTGCTCGTGGAGGAAGTGCGATTGTAGCATTTGAAATTAAAGATATGGCATTACAAGATGTGCATATTCATAATGGCATTGATGAATTTAAGCTCTTTAAATATCTTGATGATGATATTTATATAGGAATTATTGCGTGGCCTCTAAAAAATAAATTTTTTAATCCTCAAATTGTTGCCACAGACAAAGCAGGCAATACTACCAAACAAAATATCACGCTTAGGCGGAATATTAATGTTGCTTATTATCATTCTAACATCAGAATAGAAGAAAACTTCCTCAATGGCAAATTAAATGAACTTCTTGGACGCATTGATAAAAAACTTCATCGGGACTTTAATGATGATGTTGAGAGATTCGTGTTTTTTAATGAAACCATACGCAACGAAGATGAAAATAGAATTTTAAAAGCCTGTAATGATTTGGTTTCAGATGATGGCTATATTGATGAATCTTTCCGCGCATTTGTGCCACTTAATGGTTCAAAACTTGTAGGAAGTTTTGGAGATTATCGCACTTATTATCTCAATAAAACCAAAATCAGTGAAGCCACACATTTGGGCATTGATGTGGCAAGCGTCAAAAATGCTCCCATCATTGCGAGCAATAAGGGTGTTGTGTCGCTTAAAAATCGTCTTGGGCTTTATGGTGATACGCTTTTAATTTATCACGGGTTTGGCGTTTCATCGCTTTACTCACATCTATCAGATAGCCACGTTAATGTGAGCGATGAGGTAAATGTAGGACAACGTCTTGGCAATACGGGCGCAACAGGTTGGGCATTTGGAGACCATTTGCATTTTGGTATTTTAGTGCAAGGGCATTTTGTGCGCTTAAGTGAATGGCTAGACCAAAAGTGGGTTGATGATAATATTATCAATGTTTTGATTAAAGCACGAGCGTATTATCAGGAAAAACATTCAATGCATTAGAAGCGATACACTATGATTAAAACTCGGCAACGCACTTTACGATTATTTGAATTTGAAGCAGGAGGAAGCACACAAGAGTATATTGATTTTATTACAAAGCATCTCCCTCTTTTGCAACGTCATACACTTGGTTTTAGAGATGAGATTGAGCCAAAGCTTCAAACATTTTTACAGGAGCATAATTTAAGTTTTGCCAATTTAAGTGATATGGCGCATATTTATGTAACACATCAAGATTCTCTTACGCTTTCTCAATCTAGCCAATCTCATCTTTGCAATGTGCAGGTTGCATCTTCTTCTGCACTTTTTATTAATAAGGTTGTCCGCAGTGGTGAGGAAATCTATCATAATGGCGATATTGTGGTGCAATCTCAAGTCAATAGTGGTGCTCGGATTATTGCGGAAGGAAATTTGCTTTTGTTAAGTGAATGTAGTGGCAGCATAGAATCTCAAGGTGATTATATTATCTGCACTAAGATTCTCGCTCCTACAATATTGTTTCAAGATGCACTTCTTGATGAAACTTTTTTACGCAAAATTAACCAAAGCAGTGCATTATTCAAAATAATTTTTAAAAAAGACGATGATGTAAGTATAAAGGATTTAGTATGAAGCAAAAAACCATTAAAAATAAAGTTGAGCTTGTAGGGATTGGGCTACATAAAGGTGTGCCTGTAAAAATGGAGCTTGAACCTTTGGAGGTGGATAGCGGCATAGTGTTTTATCGTTCTGATTTGGGTGTAAGTGTTGAGCTTAAACCAGAAAATGTCATTGATACAACTATGGCAACTGTGATTGCCAAAGGTGAAGCAAAGGTTTCTACTATTGAGCATTTACTTTCTGCTATTCACGCTTATGGCATTGATAATATTAGAATCTCGCTTGATAACGAGGAAGTGCCTATTATGGACGGAAGTGCGATAGGATATTGTATGTTGCTTGAAGAAGCTGGCATTATTACACAAAATGCACCCAAAAAAGCCATTGTAATAAAAAAATCCATTGAGATTGTAGATGAAAAGAAATTTGTGCGCGTTGAGCCAAGTGAGAGGACAATTTTTGATTTTAAGATTGATTTTAATCACCCTGTCATTCGTCAGCAACATTATAAATTTACTTTTAGCACTAAAGCTTATAAAGAAGAAATTGCGCGGGCAAGAACTTTTGGCTTTTTGCACGAGGTAAATTATTTGCGCTCTAAAGGTTTAGCAAAGGGTGGAGATTTGAGTAATTGTATTGTGCTTGATGAAAGCAGTATCCTTAACAAAGAAGGTTTGCGATACAAAGAGGAATTTGTGCGTCATAAAATCCTTGATGCCATTGGTGATATGGCGTTACTTGGTATGCCTTTACTCGGTAGTTATATATCTTTTGCGGGAAGCCATAAGCTTAACCATCTCCTTACAAAACAGATTTTAAGTGATGAAAAAGCTTATGAGGTTATAAGTCTTGACGATAAGGTTGAGGAAGCAAATCTTGATTATGCTTTTTTGCACGAACAACATTAGCTTATAAAGTGTATGCGGTATATAAGTATTGCTCTTGTGAGCGTAGGTTTGCCTATAAAATGTGGGCTCTATGAAAATCAAACATTAATTGAGGAAATCATAAGCGATGAATTGCCCCTTGTCGCACTTCCTCGTATTTTTGAATCTTTGCTTCCCACACCCAAACAAAATCCAATGTATCGTGATATGAAAATAGAATCCATTTATTATGCTAATGGACCCGGAAGTTTTACCGCACTCAAACTCACGCATATTTTTCTGCATACCCTTGCGATGGTGTATGATATAAAGCTTTTTGCTACTTCAAGCTTTTATTTTACAAGCGATTGCTATATTAAAGCATTTGGCACGACTTGTTTTTATTGTGATTGCGAGGGGAATATTTCTCTTGCTCATAATATAATGTCCAAAAATACTTCTTTCTTCCTCCCAAAAACACTTGATACAGCACGATTTCATACACATACCCAACCCCTTTATATTCTCCCTCCCGTTTAGCTTTCATAAAAAGAATCACCGCTCTACTTCTGTAAAGATTCTCAAAAAACTAAAGAAAAATCAATTAAAAACACATTATAATAAAGCTTTGACTTTATACTATGGAGTAATTGTGGTTATTTCTGTCCCTGCTACAAGCGCCAATCTTGGACCCGGTTTTGATACTTTGGGTTTAGCACTTAAATTACATAATACTTTTAGTATTACCCCTTCAAAGTTAAGCAGTATTCATATTTCTGGAGAGGGAAAAGATCGCCCTAAGCTTCGTGTAGATAATGTTTTTATTAAGATTTTTAATGAGATTCTTACTCTGCATAATTACCCTATGCAGACCTTTAAGTTTGGCTTTCATAATGCCATACCTATATCGCGTGGGCTTGGTTCAAGTTCTGCGGTAATTATTGGTGCGATTGTAAGTGCGTATCATATTATGCAAAAGCCAATCAATAAATCGGAGATTCTCCAGCTTGCGCTTTCATATGAGAATCACCCAGATAATATTACGCCTGCACTTTATGGAGGGTTTAATGTGAGTATGCTTGATACCTCACTTGAAACAAAAGAGCAAGTTGTCAATATCCAAACGCTTTTGCCCACAGATATTAAAGCCGTAGTAGTGATTCCCAATGCAGCTATTTCAACAAAATTTTCACGCCGCGCACTTCCTAAAAAATATAGCACTCAAGATGCGGTATTTAATCTTTCGCACGCTTGTATGTTGAGTGCAGCCTTTATTACACACAAATGGGATTTGTTGCGTGTTGCTAGTCAGGATAGATTCCATCAAGAATTGCGTATGAAAAATATTCCTGCGCTTTTTAATGTGCAAAAGATTGCTTTTGAAAATGGAGCGCTTTTAAGCGCACTCTCTGGGAGCGGCTCATCATTTTTAAATATTTGTTATAGCGATGATAGTGGGAATTTATCACGCATTTTGCAAAAGCATTTTCCAAAATTTCGTGTGCTTGAACTTGAATTTGATAATATCGGGGCAACCCTGATAGAATCATAGAAACTTTAGGTATAATACTATGAAACAACCCAAACAAATGCGTATGTGTGTTAAATGTCGTAAGAGATTTTGTCAAAAGGAGCTTTTAAGATTGCAAAGTAATGGCTACTCTTTGTGTCGCTTTAGTGGAAGAGGGAGGAGTTTTTATGTATGCGAGGAATGCCTAGAGCAACCTAAGACGCTTCAAACTATCATCAAAATGAATAAATTAAAGCCAAGCGAACATCACGTTTCAACTTTAAAGGAGATATGGAATCTATGGAAAAAATAAGATTATCAGATTTTGCCAAAGAATTTGGCAAAGAGGCAAAATTTGCTTATGAGAAAGCTAAGGAAATGGGATTAAGTGTAAAAACACCTTCAAGCTCTCTGACACAAGAGGAGGCTGCTGCACTTTTTGAATATATCAATACGGGTGTAAATTCTTATGTGCCTACAAACAAAGCCAAAGATAAAAAGGCAGCTAAAGCACCTAAAAAATCAACTACAAAGTCTTCGCAAAGTGCTACAAAGGAAAAAGAGAGCAAAGAAAAGGAAACAAAGAAAGCTACTAAATCTTCAAAGACTGCTAAAAAAACCACGCAAAAGCAAAAAAATAAAGATGCGCAAAATGAAGTAGAACAAGATAGTGCTCTACCCCAAATTCAAGCATCTCAAAACAAACGCCTTGGGAAAAAAACAGAAACAAATGATATGACTGCACCTCTTGAAACAAAACCAAAAGTCGGACTGCGTATCGTGCGTAAAAATGATGCCCTCCAAGAGCAGCCAAGTGTGGTATCTAAAAAAGATGAGAATAAAAGGCACGCCCCAAGCTATAAAGAGCTTCTCGCTGATACTGCTGATGAAGAGTATAAAAAACACAAAAAAGATAAACCAAAACCTAAAGTTGCCCACAAACACACAGAGCAAAAAATACATATTTTAGATGATAGGGACATTTCTTTTCATTCTGATTATGATGATGAGCAAGATGAAATTATGCTTTTTGATTTAAATGAGCGCGAAGTGCGAGATGAAGAGGAAGAGAATCAGATTCGTCAAGCTATTGCCGAACGTGTACATATTCATCGTAAAAATCCTTGGATGAATGAGGGAAGTATCAAGCGTGGAGGCAAACGCCGTAAGCCAGTCAAAGCACCAAAAAATGTTGATAAGGTAAAAGGTCCCATTTCTATTCCTGAAGAAATCCGTGTATATGAATTTGCTGAACTCATTAAAGCCGAGCTAAAAGATGTTATAAAGGTGCTTTTTAATCTTGGTGTAATGGCGACAAAAAATGATTTTTTAGACCGCGATGCGATTGAAATTTTAGCTGATGAATTTGAGCTTGAAATTTCTATCCAAGATGCTCCCGAGCAAAATATTATAGAATCTGCTCCCGACATAGATATTCCATTGCTTGAGCGTCCGCCTGTGGTTACGATTATGGGGCACGTTGATCACGGCAAAACTTCATTGCTCGATTATATTCGCAACTCGCGTATAGCAAGTGGTGAGGCAGGAGGGATTACGCAGCATATTGGCGCATATATGGTAGAAAAAAATGGCAAAAAAATCAGCTTTATTGACACACCCGGACACGAAGCTTTCACACAAATGCGTAGTAGAGGGGCGCAGGTAACTGATATTGCAATTATCGTCATCGCCGCAGATGATGGTGTCAAGCAGCAGACTATTGAAGCTCTTAACCACGCTAAAGCTGCAAATGTGCAAATTATCATTGCAATGAATAAAATGGACAAAGAAAATGCCAATCCCGATAAGCTTAAAGCTGAATGCGCTGAGATTGGATTTACACCTAATGAATGGGGCGGGGAATACGAGTTTATACCTATTTCTGCCAAAAGTGGCGATGGCATAGAGAATCTGCTTGAAACGATTTTAATCCAAGCTGAAGTATTGGAGCTTAAAGCTCCTCATCAAGGTAGAGCAAAGGCGATTGTGCTTGAGGCGAGTTTGGAAAAAGGACGAGGACCAGTAGCGACCATTATTGTGCAAAATGGAGTGCTTAATGTTGGAGATTCAGTAGTGGCTGATACAGCTTTTGGACGTGTGCGTGCCTTGCTTGATGACAGAGGACAAAATATCTCGCAGCTTTCACCCTCTGGCGTGGCAGTGGTTACAGGACTTTCTGAAGTGCCTAGTGCGGGAGCTATTTTTCAAAGCGTGGAAAATGATGCTATTGCAAGAGAATACGCGCAAAAACGCGCCTCATATTTGCGACAAAAGGAATTGAGTAAATCTACGAAAGTTACTTTTGATGAACTTGGAGAAATGGTGGCTCAAGGCAATCTTAAGACTTTACCTTTGATTGTTAAAGCCGACACGCAAGGTAGCCTTGAAGCAATCAAGGTAAGTTTGGAAAAGCTAAGCAATGATGAGGTGCGTGTGAATATTATTGGTTTTGGTGTGGGGGGTATTAGTGAGAGTGATATTGCACTTTGTGCCACAAGCACAAATAGCTTGATTTTAGGTTTTAATGTCCGCCCTACTGGGAATGTAAAGGCAAAGGCTAAAGAGCTTGGCGTAGAAATTAAAACCTATTCTATTATTTATACATTGCTTGATGATATTAAAGCTTTGCTCGGCGGTCTTATGTCGCCCATTGTTGAAGAAGAGAATACAGGACAGGCTGAAGTGCGTGAGACATTTAATATTCCTAAGGTTGGCACGATTGCTGGGTGTATGGTGGTTGATGGAAGTATTCAAAAAGGCATTAAGGTGCGACTTATTCGTGATGGTGTGGTGGTGCATACAGGTGCTATTGTTTCGCTTAAAAGATTTAAAGATGATGTCAAAGAAGTTTCTAAGGGGTATGAATGCGGGATTATGCTTGAAAACTATAATGATATTAAAGTGGGCGATGTTTTTGAGACTTACAAGGAAATTTCAAAAACAAAAATATTATAAATATTATAAAATAAAAAAATTTATTAATAAATTTAAATATTTTTTTATCTATATTATTCTAATATTTCGTTCAAATTAAATAAGCAAGGATATGTTTAATGTGGAACAAATTATCCATAGGCACAAAGTTCTTATGTATTCAAGCTATTATTGTTTTGATTGTTTCCATTCCTATTTTATTTTTTGTTCAATGGACAATGGGCAACACTACTCAAGCTCAAGCTAAACTACAAATCAATCAAGCAGCTTCTATTGTAGAAGGTAATTTTCAAGTTACCTCTCAACAAATCATTAGTGAAAGTGAAAATTCATTAAAGTTTTTTGAAAATGATTTAGCAGCCTTGTATGGGGCTTTGAGGAAAAATAGTTATAGAATCGGCGATAATATGAAGTTTGGCGATAAATCTGTGCCAACCTTATATTATAATGGTGTGAATCTTGTGGGTAATACAGAGTTGGTAGATAAGTTTTCAAAATTGGTCAGTGGTGTAGCGACTATATTTGTCAAAAGCGGTGATGATTTCATACGCGTAGCAACCTCTCTCAAAGATGCATCGGGCAATAGAATAGTGGGCACACCACTTGGTAGCTCTCACCCAGCTTTTGCTGAAATGACAAAACCTAATCCAAGTATATTTCGTGGAAAAGTGCATCTTGTGGGCAAAGATTATATGTCTATTTATAAAGCAATCTTAGATGAGAATAATCAAGTTGTAGGTATTCTATTTGTTGCCTATGATTTAGAAGAATGTTATAACTTAATTGCACAAAAATTAGGGGGTATTCATATAGGAGAGAGAGGCAAAATTATTATCTTTGATAAAACTTGGGATAAATTTATTCTCGGTGGAGAAGGTAAGCCAAGTGATGCATCGCATTTAAAAACATTAAAGCCTAAAATGGAAATTTCTTACTCTCTTAATGGAAAAGATTATCAGGGTTATGTGGATTATAATGCTGAGCTTGATTTATATATTGTGATTGAAGCTTTGATGAAAGATTTTACTTCAGCCATTGAAAAAGTTGAACTCATTATTACTTTAGGGATTATCGTTTTAGCTTCTGTCATTCTTATTGTTTCTTTTATGACGATTAAACTCTCTTTGCTTGCGCGCATTAAAAGCCTTTCTGATTTACTCTTTGATTTTTTACAATATCTCAATTACGAGAAATCAACGCCTCCAAGCTTAACTAAGCCTCAAGCAAAAGATGAGCTTGGCAATATGCGCATTGCCATTAATGAAAACATACAAAAAACAGAAAAAGGATTAGAAACCGATAAGGAGGCAGTAGCACAATTTATTGAGGTAGCAAATCATATAGGAAGCGGTGATTTTACAGCGAGAATTATGGAGAATCCACATAATCCCCAACTTGTGGAACTTAAAAGTGTGCTTAACCAAATGCTAGATACTTTGCAAAGTAAAATTGGACAGGATATGAATGAGATTCATCGCGTATTTAAATCCTATATTAATTTAGACTTTACAACACAAGTGGATAATGCACACGGAGAGGTAGAGACTGCGGCAAATACTTTGGGTTCAAACATTAAAGAGATGCTCCATACTTCTTCAGAATTTGCTGAAGAATTAGAAGTGAGTGCAAAAGACTTAAAACAAGCTGTTGATAATCTCACTGAAGGTTCGCATAAACAAGCCCAAGCATTAGGAAAAACAGCCCAAGCGCTGGAAGAAATGAATGCTTCTATGGAGAGTATCTCTGGGCGTGCGAATGATGTAAGCAATCAAGCTAACGATATTCGCAATATTGTAGGCGTTATTAGGGATATAGCAGACCAAACAAACCTCCTTGCACTTAATGCCGCTATTGAAGCAGCAAGAGCAGGAGAACACGGCAGAGGATTTGCTGTTGTCGCAGATGAAGTGCGAAAGTTAGCTGAACGCACAGGGAAATCGCTTTCTGAAATTGAAGCAAATATTAATGTCCTTGTTCAGGGCGTGAATGAAATGACTGAATCTATTAAAGAGCAAACATTAGGTATTGGACAAATTAATGAAGCTGTTTCACAGCTAGAAAATGCAAATTCGCAAAATGTGGAAGCGGCAAATCATTCTCAAAATATCAGCGATTCAGTAGATACTATCGCACGCAAGATTTTTGATGATGTGAATAAGAAAAAATTTTAATGCAGAATCCTATTTGAGGCTTTCAAGAACTTTTTGGGCGTGTCCTTTTGCGCGAACATTATAAAAACTTTCTTTAATAGTGCCATCGCGTTCGATAATAAAGGTGCTACGAATAATACCCTGCACTTCTTTGCCATACATCATTTTTGTGCCATACGCACCATAAGCTTTTGCAACACTTTTATCACTATCACTTAAAAGCAACACTTTAAGCGATTTTTTTTGAATAAAATTTTGATGACATTTTGGACTATCAGGACTTATGCCCACTATGATGGTATCTTGTGCTTCAAATTTTTCTAATAGGGCACTAAAATCTTGTGCTTCAATCGTGCAACCGGGTGTATTATCTTTGGGATAAAAATATACTACCACGCGTTTTATGAGCAAATCTTGTAAAGAAATTTCTATTTCATCAGCGTTTTTAAGCACAAATTGCGGTGCTTTATCCCCTTTTTGTAGTTTCATCTTCTCTCCTTTGTTGTGGTATAGCGACTTTGTATTGTAAGCCAAATATTACTTAAATTTTTCTATATATCCCTTAATATGCTTAAGGACTTGAGAATCTATTTTAAGCTCTAGCCTCATTACACTTAATTTTAAACCGCTTTGAAGCAGCTTCACTTCATCTTTGCTTGTTACGAGCAAGCTTGTGGCATTATATTCTTGCATTGCCTTTTGTAAAGCGTCTTTATCAAATTGCGCGTGATCATTCAGTGTGATTTTCCCTACCACAGAGGGTAAAAACGCATCAAGCCTTGAAGGGTTGGCAATGGCTGTGAGTAGCAGCATACGCTCGCTTGGAGATTCTATGTGCACCTCTCGCGTATAGTCTATTCCTTCGCGCACAATCAAATCCGCTTCTTTAAGGGCATTTGGTAGCTCACGATAAATTCCACTTGGCAAAGTTAAAGTAAAATAAGGTTTAAGCAAAGGCTCAAGCACAATATTAAGCTTGGCGAAGTTAAAGCGAAAACCATCATCTAAAAATATGACTTTTGCACCCATTTGCTTTGCTTTTTCTATGGCTTGGATTCTATTTTTGCACACAATCACACTTGCATTGTTAAGCTCTCTCGCGATGAGATAAGGCTCATCTCCAGCTTCTTCTTGTGAGACTTGGATATTGCCCCATTCGCTCACAAGAACAAGTCCTTTTGATGTGCGTTTATACCCCCTTGATATGATTGCTGCGCGTTCATACATTTTCGCTACCTCAATGATAAAAGGTGTTTTGCCACTGCCACCAGCAATGAGATTTCCTACACTCACAATGGGAATACCAAAATCATAGAATCTCGCACATTTTCGCCGCACAAAAGAGCCGATTCCATAAAGTAATGATAAAGGCAAAAGCGTGAAACTTACAAGCTTTTGGGTGAAATTTGGCTGATAAAAATACGCATCAATCCATCGCATATATGCTCCTTAAGCTTCGTGTTCTAATTCTAGTATAGTTGGCTTGGTGCGTTTAAAGGCATTGTTCCACACACGAGCACTTAGAGATTCTATCATATTGTGTTCAAATCCTGCGTTTTTGAGTTTATGTTTTATATGCTCTCGCTCTTTATGCTGCGTAGCTTGAATACCACCTAGCTTTTCAAATGCCCTCAAAAATGCGTCAATGTGTGTATAATCATATCCTAAATCGGCTTCATCGCTTTGATTGGCAAATAAATCTGCGCTTGGTTTTTTGGCAATAATCTTTTGAGGCACATTAAGCGCAAGCGCAAGCGCAAAAATTTGTGTTTTATAAAGTCCGCCAATAGGGTTTATAGCATAAGCTAAATCTCCAAATATTGTGCCATAGCCTAATAGAATCTCACTTTTATTGCTTGTCCCTAATACAAGGGCATTATCCACATTCGCGCAGTCATAAAGCAAAGCCATACGGATTCTTGCACAAAAATTACCCATACGTATTTTTTGATTTATATCAATATTTTCCATATCTTTTCCGCTTCCGCTGAAATCCATAGCCTCTTGCTTTGCAAAATGTTGTTGAAATGGAGCAAGTTGAATAATTTTGCTTTTAAGCTCAAGGCTGTGAGCAAGATTAAGAGCATCATTAAAATGCTCCTCGTTAGAGCTAAGAGAGGGCATAAGAAGCACACGCACATTTTCACTCCCTAAGGCTAAAGTAGCCAAAGTAGCTACTACTGCAGAATCTATACCGCCACTTAAGCCCAACACTACTTTCTTAAAACCTCTTTCTTGAAGTTGTTTTTGAATAAAATGTATGCAAGGATTCACAAAATGTTCCATTTATTTACGCCTTAATTTTTTATCATCTCGTATCGTAATTATAATATACTCTAAAAATAAACAAAAAATTTAACAAGAATAAACAACATTTAAGCCTTTTTTGCATACGATACTAAGTTTTTATACTTCAAATTAGTGAAAGGAGAAAAGATGCAAGACACAAAAAGACGCGATTTTCTAGGAATGGCTCTAGGTGGTGTTGCTGCTGTGGGTGCTGTGGCATCTCTATATGCAATGAAACGCTCTTGGGACCCATTACCTAGCGTTGTCTCGGCTGGTTTTACGACATTTGATTTGAGTGCTTTACAAGAAGGAGTGCTTCAAACAGTGGAATGGAGGGGCAAACCTGTATATATCCTCAAAAAAACTGCTGGCAGTCAAAAAACACAAGGACGAGATTTTGAAGTTAATGGTGCAGTATATACGGTGGGGATTCAAATCTGCACCCATTTGGGTTGTATTCCTAGTTTTAATCGGGCTACTCAAGAATTTGCTTGTGCGTGCCACGGAGGGCGTTTTGACGCTTCAGGTGTTAATGAAGCTGGCACTCCACCACCGCGTCCTATGGATATTCCACCTTTTAAAATTGATGGGACTAAAATGGTGTTGGGTGAAGAAGGGCAAGAATATAAAGCTTTGCTTGAAGCAAAAAAGGCATAAGGAGAAGATATGGAAGTGAAAAAAGCTGAAGGCTTGGTGGATTGGTTAGATCAACGCCTTGCTATCAAGAAATTATTGGAAGTGATGATGACAAAGTATTGGATTCCAAAAAACATCAACTTCCTATGGGCTATGGGTGTAGTATTGCTCACACTATTCTCATTGCTTGTGGTGTCTGGATTTTTTCTTTTGATGTATTATAAGCCAGATGTAAATTTGGCTTTTGATAGTGTTAATCACACAATTATGAGTGAAGTGGCATTTGGTTGGTTATGGCGGCATATCCACGCAGTAGCTGCGAGTATGATATTCCTTATTATCTATATCCATATGTTTGTAGCTATTTATTATGGTTCATTCAAAAGAGGACGTGAGATGGTATGGATTGGCGGTATGCTTATTTTTGTTCTTTTCTCTGCAGAAGCATTTAGTGGATATATGCTTCCTTGGGGACAAATGAGTTATTGGGCTGCTGCAGTTATCACAAACCTTTTTGGGGGTATTCCTGTGATTGGACCTGATGTCGTTGAATGGGTGCGAGGAAATTTTGTTGTAGCAGATTCTACTTTGACACGATTCTTTATGCTTCACGTATGTCTTTTGCCAATTGTGATTCTTGGTGTAATTGCATTGCATTTTTATACTTTAAGAATGCCTCACGTGAATAATGAAGATGGAGAGCATATTGATTATGAAGCTGAAGCAAAAAAATATGAAGAGGGCAAAAAGAAAGAATCTAAAGTCATACCATTTTGGCCTGTATTCCTCTCTAAGGATATTTTTGTTGTGTGTCTGTTTATGATAGGCTTTTTCTATCTTGTGTGTTTCCATTTTGATTTTGCAATGGACCCTATCAATTTTGATCCAGCAAATAATATGAAAACACCCGCACATATTTATCCCGAATGGTATTTTCTATGGAGTTATGAAGTATTAAGAGGCTTTTTCTTTAGTGCTGACCTTGGTTTGGCTGCTTTTGGTATCGCACAAGTAGCATTTTTATTTTTACCTTGGCTTGATAGAAGCTCTGTTGTCGCTCCAGCACATAGACGTCCGGGGTATCTCTTGTGGTTCTGTCTGCTTGTGATAGATATGATAGTGCTTACTATCTTTGGTAAGTTGCCACCAGAAGGGGCAAATAACTTTATAGGCTTTGTGGCATCTATTGGATTCTTGTTCCTTGTATTTATTGCATTGCCACTTGTAACATTCTTTGAAAATAAGAAAGGAGCACACTAAAATGAGAGAAATAAAGATTCTAGCCATTATCGTGGTAATTGTAGGTGTGCTGTATTGGGGTGTAGAGCCTCTTGCTCACGCGACTTTCCACCCTGAAGTTGCGAAGGCTGATTTTGAGTTTAAAGATTTAGAGGATATTGATGTGTCTAAAGGCAATGCACAACGCGGTAAAACACTTATAGAAGAAAACTGCACTGCTTGCCATACACTCAAAGATGTTGGTATTGCAGGAGGCGAGATGGCAGTATATGTACGAGATGGTAAAGAAGCGACTATCTTTACGCCTGATTTATCTACTGCTGGAGCAATTTATAATGAGAAATTTTTAGCAAATCTCATTTTAGACCCAGCAAATACTTTGCATTTGGCTCATAAATTCCCAGATGGTGATTTTCCTATGACGCAGTATTTTGGAGCAGAAGATAGCAAGCAAGAAGTTGCTGATATGGTTGCTTATCTCAAATCAATCGGTTCTATTGCGCTCAAAAAGCAAGTTTTGGAATCTGAAGAATTTGTTGCTAAAAAAGAGAATATTGAAAAGTCAAGTTTTTCTGAGGGGCAAAAACAAAATGAAATTGCCAAACTTGAAGAAAGTTTGACAAACAAGGCAGTTTTCCTTAATGCTTGTTCTCGTTGCCATACGATGAAATATGATAATACCAAAGCTGTAACTTCGCCGGAGAGTTTGAGTGTTTATCTTGGTTCTGCTGCACCTGATCTTTCAACAATGATTCGCAGTAAGGGTGCGCATTATTTGGAGTATTTTATTAATGACCCTCAAAAGGTGTCTTATAAGGCTATTCAAGATGCTATCATTAACAAAGAGGGCTCACTTCCACCAAATGACAAAAGAAGCGAATGGCAAGATGAGCGAGATTATAGCAATCTTGCTAAAGAGCTTGGTGTTATGCCTGTGGGGCTTTCTATGCCACGTGTAGGATTAAGACAAGACGCACAAGAGCGCGTTGTTGCTTATATAGAATCTATTGGGGATTCTAAAAAGGAAGAGCGTGAAAGCTTAGGTGTGTATATTATGATTTTCTTTGGTGTGATGAGTGTGCTTGCATATCTTTGGAAACGTCGCGTTTGGAGTGAAGTGCATTAATCTTCTTTAATTTAGCTCCCTCTTTGAAAGTTTAAGAAAAGAGGGAGATTCTTCTTTACTACACAATATAATCCTAAGGGCTGAGGTTCAGCTGTATTACATTGGCATAAGGGTTTTTGATGAAAAAAGTTGCATTTTTACCTATTTTGGCAGGGAGTGTATTTGGTATTATTGCTCCATTGCTTGTTTATTTTGGGAATCCTGCAAATATGGGTATGTGTGCTGCGTGTTTTACTCGCGATATTTCAGGTTCTTTGGGTTTGCATAGCGTAGAGGTTGCGCAATATATGCGCCCGGAAATTATTGCGGTAGTGTTTGGTTCTCTCATTAGTGCATTATTATTTAAGACTTTTAACCCTCGTGCTGGGAGTTCTCCCATAACGAGATTTTTCTTAGGCATTTTTACAATGATTGGTGCTTTAGTTTTTTTAGGCTGTCCTTGGAGAGCATTGCTTAGAATCTCTGCTGGAGATTTGAGTGCATTAGCAGGAATTGCAGGGTTAATTGTGGGGGTTTTTGTTGGGATTTTCTTTTTAAAGCGAGGCTTTAGCCTAGGTAGAGCCACTTCTTCAAGCAAAATAAATGCTTTTATTTTCCCCACTTTTATGTTTGTTTGCTTAGCTCTTTTGATATATAGTATTCAGGTAGAAAAACCTTTGCTTTTGTTTTCAACTTCTGGTGTTGGATTTGCTCACGCTCCGATTATCATCTCTTTATGTGCTGGGCTTATCGTTGGAGTATTGTTCCAAAAGAGCAAGTTTTGTTCAATTTCAGGCATAAGCAATGTAGTTTTTTTGAAGGATACCTCTCTTTTGCAGGGTATTATAGCTTTAGTCTTATTTGCTTTCATAATGAATGTTTTTCTTGGATATTTTCATTTAGGATTCACAGGGCAGCCTATTGCTCATAATGATGTTGTGTGGAATTTCCTAGGTATGCTCTTAGCAGGAAGCGCAATGACTTTAGCTGGAGGCTGTCCCGGTAGGCAGCTGGTTTTAAGTGGAGAAGGAGATGGTGATGCTGCTGTATTTATTATGGGCGCAATAGTTGGGGCGGCACTTGCTCATAACTTTTCCCTCGCCTCTTCTCCTGCTGGTATTGGAGCAAATGCACCTGTGGCTGTTGTGTTAGGTTTAGTGTTTATCATTATTTTAGGGATTTTTTCTAAGGTGAAAAACTAAAGGAATAAAGAATGATAACAATAGACATAAGGGGGCTTTCTTGCCCTCAACCTGCTATAGAGGTAAGCAATGTGCTTAAAACAAACCCTCAAAGCTTTAAAGTCATTTGCGACTTAAGTAGTCCCATAGATAATATTATAACAATAACGCAGAATTACTCTTATGCTTTGGTTTCGCAAGAGGGTAAGGAAACAAACAAGATTCTTTTGTTTTGTAAAACATCTTAGTGCATTAAAATTTATAGAGTGAGGATAGCATAGATTCTCCTACCTGAAGTGAATAAGAGAATCTAAGTGAGGGTTATTTTGTTTGAGCCTCAATTTCAATTTTTATATCAACATTGTCGCCTACCATTGCATTTGCTGTATCAACGCCGATACCAAAATCTTTTCTATTAATCTTGCCATCAAGGCTAAGAGCAACTGTATCCTTGCCGCTTCTAGGATTTTTCACAGGACCATTAAGCACAACATCAAAAACTACTTTTTTTGTAATATCTCTGATTGTAAGGTTTGCTTCCAGCTTTTTGCCATTATGTTTAATGAGCGATAAAGTAGCTTTAGGAAACTTTTTAGAATCAAAGAAATCAGGCGCATTGAGGTGTTTATCACGCGCTTTGTCATTTGTGTTGATTGAAACTATTTGTGCTTCACCCTCCAAAGCTTTGATATTTTTACCCTCAATATCAAGTGTGCCACTGAATTTATCAAGACTCCCCTTAACATTACTGATGGATAAGTGTTTTACGCTAAAACCTACTGATGAATGCCCCGCATCAACTATATAAGGCTCTGCCATAAGTGATGTGCTACACAATACGCTTATTGCGCACATAAATACAAACTTTTTCATATTACTCCTTTTGTCAGTCATAAATAGTAAAGATTCTGAAAGCAGAATCTTTAACAGACATAATTCTATCAAAATAAAAAAGGAAATGTTAAACAAAATAATACTTACTCACACCCTAAACACAAAAAGCAGTATTAAATTTATGCTAAAATATCCGCAGTGTTATAAAAAAGGATAGTTATGAATCCCTTGCTCTATGCGCATAATCTCGCACATCATTTTGAAACCCTACTTTATGAGAATCTTAGCCTATCGGTTAATGAGGGCGAAAGTATTGCTATATTGGGGGTAAGTGGTAGTGGTAAATCTACGATTTTAAATAATCTCTCCACACTGCTTCCTCCCAAAAAGGGACAGGTTTCATTGCTTGGTATTGATGATATTTATGCTCTAAGTGCTAAAGAGCAGCTTGCTTTGCGGCGGTTGCAATTGGGTATTGTGTTTCAAGCGCATTATCTTTTTCGTGGCTTTAGTGGTATAGAAAATCTTAAAGTGGCTTCAATTCTTTCAAAACAGCCTATTGATAAGGGGCTTTTAGAATCTTTTGGTATTGCAAAAGTTATCCATCAGCCCATAGGACAGCTTAGTGGTGGGCAGCAGCAGCGACTTTCTATTGCTCGTGTGCTGACCAAAAAGCCAAAGATTATTTTTGCCGATGAGCCAACAGGTAATCTTGATAGACAAACTGCTATTCAGGTTATGAATATTATGTTTGAGTATGTCCGCACCCATAAAGCCGCGCTTATTCTTGCTACTCACGACCAAGATATAGCCCAATCTTGTGATAAAATCTACCATCTTTATGATAAAGCTTTGCACAGCGTGAAATGAAATAGACACTCACATAATTATTTGATATTTATTATCATAATTATGTTAAACTTTACATTTTAATTTAATCAAGGAATAAATATGCAAGATACAATACATTCGCTTGAACAATGGGGTTATATTTTATTGTTTATATATTCATTTGGTGGAGGATATTTGGGGCTTATCACTGCGGGCGTAATGAGTGCGCTTGGGAAAATGGATTTATGCCTAGCAATTCTTAGCGCTTGTATGGGCAATATATCAGGTAGTTTTTTGCTTAGCTTTCTTGCACGTTATCAAAAAAAAGAGCTTCTTGCCACACTCCATAAACATAGGCGCAAAATTGCACTCTCACAAATTTGGCTTAAACGTTATGGCTTATGGCTTATTATCTTTAGTAAATATCTCTATGGCATTAAAACTCTTGTGCCTCTTGCCATTGGGTTTAGTGGCTTTAATTTAAAGCATTTTTTTATAATCAATGCTTTTTCTTGCGTGTTATGGGCGATAATCGTGGGTTTATGTGGATATTATGCAAGCAGTGGGGTTATTGCTTTGCTTGAAAAAATTGACGCACATTCGTATGTTATGCCTTTTGTGTTAGTTATACTTGGCATCTTTATGTATATTCTTATAGCCCAAGTTTCTAAAAAGGCAAAAAAAGGTTTGTGAATTGATATAAGAGAGTATCAACCATCTTCGCCAAAATATGGATTCATTAAAACAAAGCAGGATTGGCTATACCCCAATTCACAAGCCCTTTGATAATATTCTCTCGCTTTTTGTATGTCTTTATTGTAATAAATCCCTTGTTTATAGGAAGCAGCAATGTTATGACAAGCTATACCTAAACCTTTTTCGCAAGAATTTTCCCACAATAAAAGAGCCATAGCCTCATCTTTGTCTCCGCCCAAACCATTATCAAAGAGGAGTCCTAGATTATAGCACGATTCTTTATAGCCCTCGTTTTCGCTTCCTAAATCACAGCCTTTTTGATAATACATTCGTGCTTTTTCATTTAGCATTAATTATTTAAAAAGATTATTAAGGAGTTTTTGCGCACCTTCTTTGACTTTATCATCTTTAATATATTTATCAATAGCCTTTTGCGCACCTTTGGTAATCGCTTTGCCTGCTTCAGCTTTAATCAACTCATTTGCATCAATGCTAATTGTGGGCGATTCAAGACTATTACGTGCCTTAAGGTAAATATATTTATCCTTAATTTGAAATTTAAAATCTGCATTAATAGTGCCCTTATCTGTATTGATACTCGCTCCTTTTGCAGAAATAGCTGTATTATTGCTTTTTAGTGCAATATCTGCAGTGATAATATCTTTATCAATCTTAGCTTCCAATCCCGCATCTTCATATGCCTCTTTAGTAATGTCTGTTTTGAGGTATTTTTCTGTAAGTTCAGTAATTTGGTTTGGCATAAGCTTTCCATTGCTTATGACTGCTTTAAGTGTGCCTTTTTGTATAAGTGTATCATAGTTGAGATTTCCGTTCATACTAGAGCTAAACACAGGCTTAATTTGAGCCATAGTAAGAAGCTTGAGTGTATTAATATCCTTGAGTGAGGCTGTGAGTTTATTATTATCAAGTTTTGCATCAATGCTGCCACCAAGTGATTGTGTACTAAAGTCTGCATAAAGCGTATCTTTGAGTTTGGCTATACCTTTTGCTTTAAAGTCTCCAACGAGCTCTATGCCTGTGAGAAATTTAAGTTTTTTGAGATTGGGTATAATAGCCTCATAAGGCACTTGGAAATCAAATTCATTGAGATTAATCTGTGTTTTTGCAAGTTTGACTTGGGCAATATCAGAATCTAAGGTGGAGTTTGCCTCTCCCACGCCTTTGTCAATATCTACATTAGATTTAAGCGTGAAGTTTGTGTTTGGCATATTCATATCCATTTCTTGTTTCATTACCGCATTATTTGTTGTGCCAGAAAGTGTAAGCGTTGTTTTGGTAGAAATACCTTTGTCTAAATCATTGACAAGAGAATCAACATTGAGATTCATTGTAGCATAACGTGGCATATGAATCATCCATAAAAGCGTGTCAAGACGAAGATTTTTGATCTGGGCTTGTGCAGATTCTGGCGATAAATCTTTGAGGGTGGCTTTATAAAGAGTATTTGAACTTGCAATATCGGAATTTCCATCAATGTTGAGGAGATTCATATCACCTTTAATTGTGCCTTTAGTATTAAAGCTGCCGCGTATAGGCATACCTGCCAATGGTGTAAAAGCGGATAAATCACCGAGTTGCACATCATAAGTGCTATCTGTGCTTAAATCTTTCATTGATGTTTGCCCTTTTGAGTGGATATTGCCAATATTTGCATTGAAATTAAAATCGTGATTGAGTTTGCCCATATCAAAGAGGGCATTGAACGTAATGAGAAAAGTCGTTTTTGGCACTTCAACTTCAAAATCTTTTTTAATAAGCGCACTATCAACTAATCCTTGAGCAATGCTAAGCAGAGCATTCCCATTGAAATTCATATCTGCATCACCTTTAATATCAGCCTCAAGATTAAGTGAGCCATTTGCATAGGGCTTCATTCCTGCCATAGCAAGAAATTCTTTAATTTGTGCATCTTTAATGTGGGCAAGGATTGAAGTAGGTGCGTAATCTTGCAAAAGCACACGAATATCTGTAAAGGATTTTGCAATATCACTTGTAGTGTTGATTTCAAGGTTATTCAATGAACCTTTTGCAGTAGTATTAATAACAAATGAGCCTTGCAGGGGTGTATCTGCCATTTCTCCAAACACAGAAATGTCTTTTGCATCAACCTTAAATGCAAGATCAAGTGTTTGAGAAAAAAGTGAAAAATCACCATTAAGTGTTATGTGAATAGCATCATTATGATTAATTTGCACATCTACACTTGAGAATCCAAGTGAGAAAGTATCTAAATTAAGCTTAATGGGTGCGTATTTATCAATTTGTCCTTGCATAATGGGTTTAAGCAGGGCATTGCCCGGTGGTGTGAAAAGCACACATAAAATAATCACTATTAATGCAAGAATAATGCCTAATATCCATAAGATAATTTTTTTCATTAGGTTTCCCCTTGAGGTTTGGTAATATATTTTGGTTGAGATTATAAAAAAATATTATAAACGAGGCATATCAAGCACTCTTTTTCTGCTTGCAATAAAAATCAAAAGTATAATGCCTGCTATCATAATTTTTACCCACAAAGGCATAGGAGCTGCTTCTCCGGCAGCATAGCTGTGCATACCTGTGAGATAATAATTTACTCCAAAATAAGTCATTAGCACTGAAAAGAAGCCTATTACAGAAGCACTTGCAAAGATAAAAGGAAAATTTTTGCCCACAATAAAACGCAAGTGTAAAATAATGGCATACACGCCAATACTAATAAGTGCCCAAGTTTCTTTAGAATCCCAGCCCCAATATCTACCCCAAGATTCATTTGCCCAAATGCCTCCAAGGAAGTTCCCAACACTGAGTAAGAATAAGCCTAAAATCATACTCATCTCATTGAGTGCTGATAGGGCAAGGATTGAATGTTCTACTTGCACTCTTTTTTCGCTTCGGAGCACAAACATAATAAGCGTGATAAGCCCAAGCATAAAACATAAGCCCAAGAATCCATAGCTTGCAGTGATAACAGAGACGTGAATATTAAGCCAATATGATTTAAGCACAGGAACAAGATTACCTATTTGTGGGTCCATATCGCCAAGATGAGCTACAAAGAGCGTGATACCAGCCAAAAAGCTTGAAGCACATAAAGCAAGATTAGAGCGTCTAAAAAACACCACGCCAGAGAGAATCGCCGCCCACGCAATATAAAGCATAGATTCGTACGCATTGCTCCAAGGAGCGTGTTCGCTTACATACCATCGTAGTCCTAAGGCACAAGTATGTAGGATAAAAAGCCCAAGTAGAAGAATATAAAATACTTTGTGGATAAATGGACGTGTAGGGATATTTTTGAGAATCCCCACAAGCACAATGATAAAAAGCACAATACTTATGAGAATGTAGGGATAAGTAAGCTGATAGAATGGATTATAAACATTGAGCCAAATTTCAGAATCTACCTTTGCTGGAGAAATAAGTAACGAAGCACCATTTTTTTGCTGGAATGAGCGAATATCTTGTGCTGCTTGTATGGCTTGTTGCCAATTATTTGTATCTACCCCTTGCTGCATACCTTGAGCGAATGTTTTATAAATACTCATAAGTTCCCTTGCTTTTTGCATATCGCTTTGGGCTACCGCACTGCTAATGGCTTCAAGCGGGTAGAGCCATTGATTATTATTTGCTTTTTTATCAGGGAATATTCTAAGCACTTGCCCAGTGTAGATGAGAAAGGCATAATTGATGCGTTCATCTACGCTTATGACATCTTTTTCAAAAGCATCACGTGATGATGGATTTTTAAGGTTGGCAGCCTCAACATAGTTTTGAAGCACATACTGCCTTTGAGGAGTGAAAACATCAATATAGGCAATATATTTTTCATCTTTATCCAATCCCAGAATCTCGCGCAATTTTGGGCTTTTAGTTGCTATCATTTTAATGCTTTGCCATTCTTGTGGATAAAAAAGCATACCCAAGAAAACTTGCGAGGGGGTTAATCCTTGAAAAGTTCTTTTTTGGGTGAGTTTATGGATATATTCATTTGCAAGAGTGTGCATAGGCTTTATACGACCGCCAAAGTCTTGGACGAGGATTCTATCAAAATCATTTGTGAGGCTTGTAGAATTTTGGAGTGCTTTTATCATAGAGGGAATATGTTGAGGCAAAGGCAAAGATTTATCTTCAGGTGAAAGTGCGAAATCCTCTTGCATAGATGTCGCATAAGTAGATTGAGGCGAGAGTAAAGCAAGGCTAAGCCCAGCACAAAGCAGTAAAGAGAGAAATTTTTGTGTTTTTAAGAATCTCCCAAGTGTGGCAAATCGTCCATTTTTATCAAAAAGTAGCCAAATCACACCAAGTATAAGCATCGCATAGCCTATATATGTGGGTATTTTGCCCGGGTCATTATTGACAGAGAGAATTGAGCCTTTTTCATCAGGGTGGTAAGAGGATTGGAAAAAGCGATACCCACCATAATCAAGCACATTGTTCATAAAGATTCTAAAAGGCATAGGTGGATTTGGTTCATCAATGAGTTCCACTTCTGAAGCATACGAAGCGGGAGAGTTTGAGCCCGGATAACGTTCAAGCTCAAACTTTTTAAGTTTAATACTAAAGGGAAGAGCAATATTATCCACACCCCACGCGAGAAATACCTTATAACCTTCAATATCAAGCATAGTAATACTTTCTTTTGTGGGTGCTTCATTGCCTTCACGCACGACTTTTGTTTGAGTGTTTTTGCCCAAAAAATCAATATTTACATCAAGCACAAGGACATTGGACATTTGAGATTCTAAAAGCTCCCCTGTCTTAAGTGTGAAAGGTTTGTCAAAAAATGTTAAATGTTGAAGAATAGTATGATTAATGTTTTTATCAATATAAGTGGGAATCCGCACATATTGCGTATCACCTTGTGGGCTTTTGATTTGAATAAAAATATAATGTGTATTTGTAGAAATAAAATTCACGCTTTGTCCCTCACGCAAATTCATCAAGCCCTCAAATCCATAATAGCGGGTAATCCCAGCTCCGATGATGATGACAATAAAGGAGCTATGCAAAAGCAATGAGGCATATTTTTTTCTTTGCCACGCTTTTGAGGTGATGAAGCAGCCAATGAGACACAAAGCAAGCCATAAATGCAAGATTTCAAACCAAAACGCATCATATACCCATAAACGAGCTGCAAGTGTGCCATCAAATTTTTCAATAAATGTTGCAATTGCACACGCTGTGGCATATATTCCTATCAATAAAAGAACCATTTTCATTGAACAAAAAAGCGTTTTGATTATTTGCGCCATTTTTACTCCTTATTAAAGTTTAGAAATTATGCGAGAGACTTTCATTGATTTCAAGCGAAATATCTTGCAAACTTTTGCCCTGCCATTTTTGGCTTTGCATATATTTTAAAAGAATCAGAATCTGCTCACTTGGGAGATAGCCGGGCAATTCATAAATGCGCTCTCCTGCGGGCGTAAGAAATACAAGCGTGGGTGTGGGACGCATAGGAGATTTGACATAGGTTTCCACAAGAGTTGAAGTGGGGATAGAGGCAGATTCTCTATTGTGTGAATGCGTATTTTGAAATTGTAATGTGTGATTTTTTGTATAACTAATATTAATATAATAAGGCAGAAAATTCGCCTTAAGCGTGTCTTTAAGAGAATCGTTGTTTTTAATATCATCTTTGATTTTATCACAATAAATGCAGTTATTTTTGCCAAAAATAAGCAATGTGATTTTGCCCTCTTGCCCTTGAATGGCTTTGGTATCTAAAAATATATTTTCTAAACCCGCATAACTTTGTTTATCAAGATTTTCGGCTTGCTCAATATGCTCTTGTTTTAAGGCTGTGCCTTGAGAGATTTTGACCTCATTGTCATCATTGCAGCCACAATGTATCATCATTGCGCAAATAATCGCGGTTATTGTCCATATTTTATTCATCTTGTTTTACTCCTTATTTGAGGCTGTGAAGATGCTCTTCAAGGATATTAATAATGCTTTTTGCGAATCTTTCACTATCATTAAAGCAGCTACAAACACGATATTGTGGGACATTTAGCTCTTTTGCAAGTGAGGCATAAAGTATTTTTAATTCATATTCTGTTTCGGAATTATCAAGTGTGAAAGAGAGAGGAAAAATAATCATTTTATGTTTTTTATACTTCGCAATAGTATCTTTTGTGCTTGGTCCAATCCATTTCATACGCCCCACTTTGGATTGATAGCAAAGGGCAATTTTTTTAAAAGTAATGCCCTCGCTCTCAAGTGCTTTCTGTAATGCTTCTTTATTTTGCTCACATTGCTGTTGATAAGGGTCGCCCCCATCTACGCGTGATTGGGGAAGGCTATGAGCGGAAAGTAAAAGCACAAATTCATTAGGATTATCTGTACCTAAAGATGCTTTAATACGCTCTATAATGCAACCTATGTAATCAGGGTGAGCGTGATAAGAGGAGATTTCATAAAGGGCGGGCATAAAGGAAAGTTTTTGTAGTGCTGCTTTGGCATCAATGAGTGAAGAGTGAATAGTAGAATAAGAAAATTGTGGATAAAGGCTAAAAAGCACCACAGATTCTATACCTTGTCTTTTTATATCCTCTAATACCTGATACGCAAAGGGTGGTGTATAGCGCATAGCATAGGTATAAAATCGTTTGCAATCAAGCTCATTGAGTTTATTTGTGAGATTCAAAGTATGAGTAATAAGAGGGGATTTACCACCAATGGCTTGATAATTTTTTTTAGCTTCTTCAACGCGATTATGTGTAATGAAACTTGCCAGCATTTTGCGCATAAAGGCATTTTTTATCCCCAAAATCAAAGGGTCATTAAACATATTTTTTAAAAAACTTTCTACCTCAAAAAGGCTATTTGGTGAGCCCATATTGAGTAAAACAACAGCCTGCGATTTGATGGAAAATCCTTTTTTAATAGTGAGGTTAAAGATTTTAAGTGATAATAAACTACAAAAGTTAATTAAAGTTAATTACAAGGAGGAAATATGCAGGAATTTGATTCTCTTGCCTTACACGATACTTTTATGGATTTAGTGCTTTATCATAAGATTTTTGCTGGTTTTTTCGCACTTCCTTTTGTATTGAATCTTTTAGTATTATTTTTTGGCTCTAAAAACCTTGTGGCTATGAATAAAAAGATTTGGTTTATCGCTCCTATTATTTTTTTCTTACTTTCTGTAAGTGTTTTGAGTGGTATAAATATTTGGATATTTGGGAATCTTGAGCTTTCACTTAACATTATTGCGATGATGACTTTTTGCATTTTTGTTTTGATAGGTGAGATTTATCGGGTGAAGATTCTTAAAGTTGCGCGGCGGACAAACCTTGAAGCGATGAAGGGCTATGTGAAGTTTTGCAAAATACTCTATATAATGGATTTATTCTTTTTTATTCTGCTTTTTTGGCTGGCATAAATGCAGTTTTTATATCATAAAGATGCTGGGAATCCCATTGTAAGCGTGAATGATGAAAATGTAAATTATCTGATAAAAGTGCGGCGCACTCAACTTGGAGAGAATCTCGCATTGCGCAATCTGAATGATGAGAATCTGTATGTGTATGAATTAAGTGAAGTGGGCAAAAGGACACTCACTCTGCGCTTACAATCAAGCAAAAAAGTACCGAGTGATATAAAAAGTCATTTGCATTTATTATGGGCAATTATTGAACCAAAGATTATTGAAAAAACGCTTCCTATGCTCAATGAGCTGGGTGTATCGCGTATTAGCTTTTTTTATGCGGCGTTTTCACAAGGGCATTTTAAGCTTTCTCTACCGCGTATGGAGAAGATTCTGATTCAATCTTGCCAACAATGTGGGAGAAGTGATTTGATGAAACTTGAGCTGTATAAAGACTTTGATAGTATCTGTGAGGCATATACGGATTTTTATGCTTTTGATTTTGGTGGCACAGATATATGTAACTTTACACCTTGTGAAAATCACCTCCAAAGGAACAAAGAGGAGTATCTTGTGCGAGTAATGGTTGGGGCTGAAGGAGGCTTTAGTCAAAAAGAAAGGCAAAGATTTGCAAAAATTATAACTTTAAATGATACACTTATCTTAAAAAGTGAGAGTGCAAGTGTATTTATTGCGAGCATAGCTAAAGTGTGGAGCACAAGGAATGAAGTATTGAAAAAGGGGAAATGATGAATATAGGCATTATTGGATTAGGGCTAATGGGCGGTTCTATGGGGTTAGCCCTTAAAGAAGTGGAGCATATACAAGATAAGCATATTAATAGAATCTTAGGATATGATAAAAATGCCCTACATTCCCAACAAGCACTCAATTTAGGGTTAGTTGATGAATGTGTGGCACTCAATGAGATTTGGCGATGTGATGTGATATTTTTAAGTGTGCCCGTTGATGGGATAGTGGAGCTTGTCTCAAGTATTAAGCCTAAAGATATAAATGAGAATACTACAATCATTGATGTTGGTGGGGCAAAAGTGCAGATTCTCTCCCATATTCCCTCGTGGCTAAGGCATCACTTTGTGGGCGCGCACCCTATGTGTGGGACAGAGTTTTTTGGACCAAAGGCTGCTTTTGGGGAGTTGTATAAAAACAACATTGTAATCCTTACTGATTTAGAGCAAAGTGGGGCATATCAAGCTGAAATAGCAAAAGATATTTTTATTAGCATTGGTATGAAGATTCTCAAAATGGACGCTCATTCGCACGATAAGCATATAGCACTTATTTCGCATATGCCTCATATTCTTAGCTATGCTTTAGCAAATGCTACACTCGCTCAAGAAGACCCTCAAACCATTCTTGCATTAGTTGGCGGTGGGTTTCGTTCAATGAGCAGAATCTCAAAGAGTTCTCCATTGATGTGGAAAGATGTATTTAAACAAAATAAAGACAATGTCCTAGAAGCAATGGCGCATTTTCAAGCGAAGTTTAATGAAGCAAAAGAACTCCTTGAGCGTGAAGATTGGGAAGGTTTAGAATTATTTATGGCACAAGCAAATACATTGCAGAAATTCCTGTGATTCTATGGGCTTGTTAGGAAATTTCAATATAATCACAATTTTATTTTTAGCAATGGGACTTAAATGAAAAAAATTTGTTGCGCTTGTATTCTTTTGTTTTGCAATGTTATGTATGCTAAGGATATTAGTGCAATTAAATATGAAGGTTTGAGTTCAATTTCAAATGTGTTGGCTGATGAAATCGTAGGTATCAAAGTAGGCGAAAGCTTAAATGTCGCAAAAGTAGATAAAGCAATAGTCTCACTTTATTCACAAGGATATTTTGAGGATATTTACGCAGATTTTAATGGTGGAATCCTTACTTTTCACTTTAAACAAAAGCCCAAGATTGCGAGTGTTGAAATAAAAGGTTATGGAAGCGAACAGGAAAAAGAGACATTGTATTCGCAAATTGGCATAAAAAAGGGTGATAGCTATGATGAGACTAAGCTCAATCGTGCTAAACTTGTTATACGCACAATTTTAGAATATCAAGGCTATTATGGCACGGTGGTAGAGGCAGACATAAAGCAAATAGGCGATGATAAAGCATATGCGATTACCTTTAATGTAAATCAAGGTGAAAATATTATTATTAAAAAAGCACAATATGATGGTAGAGAGAAACTCAAGGTAAGTGAGGTTGAAGAACTAAGTGCGAATAGGGCAAAGCAGTTTATGGGGTGGCTTTGGGGACGCAATGATGGGAAACTTAAGCTTGCAGACTTAGAATATGATAGTCCAAGAATCCAAGATGCCTATATGCGCAAAGGGTTTTTAGATGCAAATGTCTCTCAAGCTTTTTTAGATGCAAATTTTAATGATTATAGTGCAAATTTATATTATAAAATCAAAGAGGGGGAACGTTATAAAGTATCAGAGATTAAGATTATTTTACACGTGCCTGTGATTGAAGAAAAGCAATTGCGCAAAGTTCTTAAAGTTAAAAAGGGCGCGTATTTTAATATTGAAGAAGTGCGCGCAGATGTGGAGAGTATCCGACAAAAGATTGCAGATTTAGGCTATGCTTTTGCGCGTGTAAATCCGGATTTGGATAAAGACCCACAGAATGCTGAAGTAAAGGTGCTTTATTTGATACAGATAGGACAAAAGGTAAAAATTAATGATGTGCTCATTTCTGGCAATTCTCGCACGGCAGATAGAATCATACGACGTGAGATTCTTCTAGCACCCGGCGATACTTATAGTCTTTCAGATTTAAAAGAATCTGAAAATGCACTCAAAAGATTAGGCTATTTTGGTAAGGTTAAAATTGATGAACGCAGGGTGAGTGAGGATTCTGTAGATTTGCTTGTGAGCGTTGAGGAAGCGCGCACAGGTGAGCTTATGTTTGGATTAGGCTATGGAAGTTATGATAAATTAATGGTGAATGCTTCCATAAGGGAGCGAAATCTCTTTGGAACAGGGCAGAGTGGGCAGTTGTATGCAGATTGGAGCTATCGCCGACAACTTGTTAATCTCACCCTAAGCAATCCTCGTGTGCTTGATTCTAAATACAGCACTTCTTTTAGTGTATTTCATTCTTTGTATTGGAATTGGGATTATAGGGAGCAAACCACAGGAGCATCAATTACAGGTGGGCGATTGCTCACAAATACTTTGCGTGCTTCGCTTGGATATACGCTTTCTACGACAAGGATTCGTGATTTTTACAATGCAGATTATGCAGAGCTTTATAAGCCATATCTTAAAGTTGATAGACCGCTCAAATCTGCTATTAGCCCAAGTCTTTACTTTGACAACACTGATGATTATTATTTCCCTAAAAATGGGGCAATAATTTCGGCGTATGTGGAATATGCAGGACTTGGTGGAGATGAGGAATATACGAAATTATATGGCAAAATGGCACTTTATTATCATCTTAAATCGCTTATGGGAATTGATTTGATTGCACGATATAAAACCCAAGCAGGAGCAATTATAGACAATGGTTATGTGCCCATTACTTCAAAGTTTTATATGGGCGGTATTTCAAGTGTGAGAGGATACCAAGTCAGCTCACTCACACCTAGAGATGCCACCGGGCAAATTCGTATTGGTGGAAATTATATGATGACGCATTCTGTGGAGTTAAGCTATGGTATTTTGGAAAAAGCCCAAATGCGTTTAGCTTTTTTTGCTGATTATGGTATGATAGGCACACAGAGTTTGAATGAAACGACACGTGCTTCGTGGGGCGCAGCAGTAGAATGGATAAGTCCTTTTGGACCCATTGTAATTGTATTCCCTCAACCCATTAATCCTCAACCCGGTGATAGAACATCATCATTTGAATTTACTATGGGCACGAGATTCTAATTTTGCACAAAAGGAGCAGTGATGACAGATGTAGTAGAGCATTCCCTCAAAGATTCTAAAGATGTAAATACTATAAAACGCGTGAGTAATGCAGAAATTTTGGATTTAATGCGCAATGCATCTTTGCGCGAGTTAGGGGCGAGGGCAAGTGAAATTAAGTCTATTCTCCACCCGAGCAAGACTACAACCTTTGTTGTGGATAGGAACATTAACTATACGAATATTTGTTGGGTAGATTGCAAGTTTTGTGCGTTTAAGCGTAGATTAGGCGAGGAGGGCGTATATATTTTAAGTTTTGAAGAGATTGATAAAAAAATTGATGAGCTTTTAGCCATTGGTGGCACACAGATTCTCTTTCAAGGCGGCGTACATCCAAAGCTTAAAATTGAGTGGTATGAAGAGCTTGTGAGTCATATCGCGCAAAAATATCCTATGATTACTATTCACGGATTTTCTGCTATTGAGATAAATTATATTGCTAAGGTCTCTAAAATCTCTATCCCAGAGGTGCTTTTGCGACTCCAAAAAGCAGGATTGTCTTCTATTCCCGGAGCGGGTGCTGAAATCTTAAGTGATAGGGTGCGCGATAAAATAGCGCCAAAAAAGCTTGATACACAAGAATGGCTTGAAGTGCATAGAGAAGCCCATCGTATAGGTATGAAAACCACAGCTACAATGATGTTTGGTAGCGTGGAGAATGATGAGGATATTGTAGCGCATTGGGATTGCCTAAGGCAACTTCAAGATGAGTTTGGTGGATTTAGAGCGTTTATTATGTGGAGTTTTCAGCCTGATAATACGCCTTTGCAAAAAGAATTTCCACATATTCATAAAGCCTCATCAAATAGGTATCTGCGCCTTTTAGCGTGTAGTAGAATCTATCTTGATAATTTTGTCAATATCCAAAGCTCTTGGGTAACGCAAGGCTCATATATTGGGCAGCTTGCTTTGCTTTTTGGCGCAAATGATTTAGGCAGCACAATGATGGAGGAGAATGTGGTTTCCTCTGCGGGTGTGTGTAATTCTATGAATGCTCAAGAGATGATTGAGCTTATTAGGGATATTGGTGAATCTCCAGCCAAACGCAACACAGCGTATGAGATTTTGGAGCGATTTTGATGAAAAAATGGAACATTATTTTTATAATATGTATGTGTTTAGGAGGTAGTATGAATGCGCAAGAGGCAAGGGTGAGTGCAGTGGAAATAAATGGCGTAAGTGTGCCGCTGATATTTGAGCAAAGCAAGAATCTGCCTGTGGGTGATGTGCAGTTAGTATTTATCGGTGGCAGAGCTGATGCACAAAAAGCCGGACTTGGTGCTTTAAGTGCTAAAATGCTCAATGAAGGCACAAAAACGCTTGGAAGTGTGGATTTTGCGCGAAAACTAGAACAAAAAGCCATAGGTTTATATGCAAGCGTAGGATTGCAAACTTTAAGCTTTGAACTCTCTTATCTCAAAGAGTTTGAAGATGAGAGTTTTTCACTTTTGCAAGAGCTTCTTTATGACCCAAATCTTACGCTTACCGCATTTGAGAAAGTGAAATCTCTGATTCTTAGCAGACTTGTCAGCCAAGAAGATGATTTTGATAATGTAGCACAGAGGAATCTCAATACAATGCTTTTTAAAGACACACCTATGGCAGTGCCATTACTTGGAGATAAGCAGAGTATAGAATCTATCACGCTTGAAGATGTGGAGGTGTTTTTAAAACGCAATCTTGTGTTAAAGCGGCTTATTATCATTGCAGGGGGTGATATGCAAGAGGAGCAATTAAAGACAAAGCTCGCCTCCGCTCTTGGTGTATTGCCTGTGGGGGAGAGTAAGGAAAAGCTACACTTTAAAGCCTCGCACAATGCAGATTCTATAAATGTGCAAAAACCTACACAACAAGCTTTTATATATTTTGGCTCACCTTTTGATGTTAAAGATTCTCATCAAAATTATATGGCGCGTGTGATGAGCTTCATACTTGGTGGTTCGGGCTTTGGTTCGCGTATGATGGAAGAAGTGCGCGTGAAAAGAGGACTTGCGTATTCCGCATATATGAAAATAAGTGTTGGTGGGGCAGTGGATTATGCAAGTGGATATTTACAAACAAAGCTTGAAAATAAAGATAAGGCAATAGAGGTGGTGAAAGAGGTGGTGAATGACTTTATTGCACAAGGGGCAAGTGAGCAAGAGCTTGCTGCTGCCAAGGCATTTTTGCTTGGTAGTGAGCCACTTCGCGAAGAGAGCCTCTCTCAACGACTTGGTGCAAAATTTGTCAATTATTTTAGAGATTTGCCCCTAGATAATCATAAAAAAGAGCTAGAATTGATTAAAACGCTTACACTTGAGGAACTCAATGCCTATATCAAATCGCATAAAGAAATTTTACAGATGAGTTTTAGTGTGGTGGAGCAATCCGCGCTTCCTGAATCATCTCAATAGCCTTAATAACACGCAGTATATGCTCTTTATCACATTTTGATTTTTCTATACAATCTTGATTGAGGATATATTCACTAAAATGGGCAATAGAATTATCAAGTGCCATAGTTTTAGGGAGTTTTGGTATAATCTCTTTGCTTAATTTGTATTCTACCATTTTTTGATAGAGGCTTGTTTTGTCAAATTCATCTTTTATCACCACGCCTGTGTTAAAAAGTGTGATTTTATTGTGTTTTGTTTCATCATAAATTGCTGTTTTTTTGCTCCCACCAATTATCATCTCACGCACTTTAATAGGGCTAAGCCACGAGAGATTAAGCGTGATGATAATACCATTTTCAAGCTTCATATTGATATTTGCCAAAGCATCATTAGGATAGCAGAGATATGTCGTTGCAAAGGTGGAAACCTCTTTGATATGAAGTCCCACGAGATAATCAATAATGCTCAAATCGTGAATTGCTAAATCCCAAATCACATCAACATTGCTTTGAAATAGTCCGAGATTAATGCGCCGAGCATTGATATAAACAATCTCCCCAAAACTTGCAATATGTTCTTTAAGATAGTTTATCGCAGGAGAATGCAAAAAAATATGGTCGCAATAGAGTCTCACATTTTTAGAATCTGCCACATCATAAAGGATTTGAGCTTGAGCGGAGTTAGTTGTGAGAGGTTTTTCTACAAAGGTATGCTTAGCAGATTCTAAAGCGCGTTTAGCGAGGCTGAAGTGTGTATGAGGAGGTGTGATAATAAAAACTGCTTGGATTTGTGTATCTGATAGAATTGCCTCATAGCTAGGATATGGGCTAAAGTCATAGGATTTGTGCGCTTCATTGAGCGCATTATGCTCCTCATCATAGATAGTGATAAGCTCAAAATTAGAGCATTGCACGATTGCTTTTGCGACATTGCGTCCCCAATATCCATAGCCGATAATGGCACATTTTATAGGCATTGAATCCCTTTATCAATTTAAAGCATACAAAAGTGTATTGTAGTAAAATGTTTATAATATTTAAGAATCTTCAGCTTTTTAATCAATTCTTGTTTTGTATCGCTTTGTTTTAAAGCTGATAAAACCACAATGTTTGCAAAGGAAGTAGTCTTTTTCCTCTCCGATTTGAAATACCTCTGTGTGCAATATCCCACTAGAATCTTTTTTTTGCCACGAAACGGTGTATTTAGAGCGCGTATCTGTTTCTACTAATTTTTGCCCAAAGCTTTTACCACAATTTTGACACAGAGTTTTTTGTTTGGTATAAAGATACATTATCAATGTTACTATCAGAGGCACAGGAGCGAGAATATAAATAATAGAATCATCTTGCATCAAAATCCCAACAAAGCCCATAGTACAGATGAGAATCACAGCTAATATTAACAAAATACGTTCTTTAGTTTCCTTGCGCATAAAGCCCTCCAACTTTTTATATCCAAAATAATGCCTCAAGTCCAACTATAAAATTTTAAGATTATTATTATCCCCCCCCCCGCTAAATATTTACTTAATGCTTATTTCATAAGAAATCAAACTTTATAAATGTATAATTATGAAACACACACTTTAAACTCTCTTTAAGGAGCTTATATGCCTTTATCCTCCGCTTTTTCGGCGACTGCTATTGAATGTGCTTTGCAAAGTTTAAAGGCGCGTAAAGCACTCATAGATTTTGATACCTTGGGGCGGACATTGGCATATAGTCCTTTTATGCCTCGTATAGAGCGTTCATTCTTTGTGCGCGAAAGCGGGAAACCTCCAAAAATCGCCCAAAGAGTATATATAGAATCTACAAGTTTTTCTATTGACGCGCTTGAGCCCATTCAGAGAGCTTATACACTTGAGGAGCAAATGGAGATACTCGGGCATTTTCAAGCCTATATGCTTGATTTGTGTGAAGTTATGGGAGATTCTCATACTTTATCCTCGCCTTTGGAATCTATTGCTCTTTTGCGCCGCCACAGCAGGCTTCCGATTATTCATAGCGATATTTTTTTAGATGAATATCAGATTTTAGAATCTGCTCTTTTTGGGGCAGATACACTTCTTATCCCTGCCCAACCTTTATCGGCTAAGAGTTTGAGTAAATTGCTTGTCTTTGCAAGGCGGCTTAGCTTTGAGCCATTTATTGGGGTGCGCAATAAAGATGAGCTCAAAATGGCAATTTTTAGTGGAGCAAGTATGCTTTTTATCCCACAAGATGCTTTTGTAGAGCTTTTAAGCCTTGTGCCAAATACGCAGGTAATTGCCACAGATTATCCTGATGAATATGGAGTGGATATGTGGATTCAATCAGAAAATGTTTAAGTTAAATAATTTTTTAAGGAATCTTTAGATAAAAAGTTTGCTTTTTTAATTTCATAAATTTATCTTTCGGGGGTTTTGTATGGCTTTGATGATTAATAATGAATGTATTGCGTGTGATGCGTGTGCAGAAGAGTGTCCTAATGGTGCGATTGAAGAGGGCGACCCTATTTATAGCATTGATCCTGATATATGCACAGAATGTGTAGGGAGCTATGATGAACCAAGTTGTTTGAGTGTGTGTCCTGTTGATGCGATTATGCCGGACCCTGATAACATAGAGAATATGGAAGAGCTCAAATATAAGTTTGAAATGCTCCAAAAGGGAGAGTGATGGCAAAAATTACAACCGTCATTGATATTGGTTCAAACTCTGCGAGAATGGCGATTTATCGCCGCACTTCGCGCTTTGCTTTTCATTTGATTTATGAAACCAAAAGCAAAGTGAGAATTTCAGAGGGCTGTTATGAATCTGGCGGTGTTTTGGGGCAAATCCCTATGGATAGGGCAATTTATGCGCTCAAAGAGTTTGTGCAAATTGCTAAAGCGCATAAATCTCGCAAGATTTTTTGTGTAGCAACTTCTGCTTTGCGTGATGCGCCGAATGCAAAGGTGTTACTTGATAGGGCAAAAAAGGAATGTGGCGTCTCTATTAAAGTCATTGATGGCAAAAAGGAGGCACTTTATGGTGGCATAGCGTGTGCCAATCTCTCTCACTATAAAGATGGAATCACAATGGATATAGGAGGAGGAAGCACAGAGTGCGCCTTGATACAAGATGGCAAAATTATTGACTTGATTTCGCTTGATATTGGCACAATTCGCCTTAAAGAATTATTTTTTGATAAAAAAAATAATATTGAGGGAGCAAGAGCATTTATACAAGCGCAGCTTGCAAATGTGCCCTCACATTTTAGACATCATCGTGTTTTTGGTGTGGGCGGAACGATACGCGCACTTTCTAAAATGATAATGAAATACAAAAGGTATCCTATCCAAGAAGTGCACGGCTATGAAGTGAATGTGGAGCAAAATATCAAATTTTTTGAGAAAATTTCCCAAGCTTCTGAAGATAAGTTAGATTCTATGGGTGTGCCACAAGATAGGATTGATAATATTCGCAGTGGTTCGTTGATACTCCAAATGTTTTTGACATTTTTTGGCGCTAAGGAGATTGTTACAAGCGGTGTAGGAGTGAGAGAGGGCGTGTTTTTAAGTGATTTGTTACGAGGACATAAAAATAGCTTCCCCAAAGGGATTAATCCCTCTATTAACTGCATTGAAGATAGATTTATGCTTGATAAAAAATATGCCGAAATGACGCGCAGAGAATCTTTAAAAATTTTTGATGCACTTTTTCCCTTGCATAAGCTTGATGAGCAGTGTAAGAAATTGCTTCATATTGCCTCGTATCTTTCAAGCATTGGGCGGATTCTTAATTTTTATAATGCAGAATATCACGGCTCATATTTTTTGCTTAATGCCCTAGAGTATGGATTTTCACACACAGAGCGAATGAGTATTTGTTTGCTTGTAGAATATAGTGGCAAGAAGATTCCCCAAGATGAGAGCATTAGGCATATAAGCGATATGATGCCTAAGCTTTTGAGTTTGCAGTGGTTGAGTTTTATGCTCGCACTTGCTGAAAATCTCTGTCGTAGCGAGGGTAATATGCAAATCCGCTATGAATATGTGAAGCCCAAAACTTTACGAATCTACACCATAGCTGATTTGTATCTTGCCAAAGAAAATATCAATAAGCTCCATAAGCCAGAGCCATTGCAAATTGAATTTATTAAAGTATAGTTAAGGATTCTCAAGCGTGGGTGCGAAAATGAAAATAGCAATCGTGCGACTTTCTAGCCTTGGCGATGTGATTGTGGGCGCAAGTGTATTGCCTTTTGTAAAAAAACATTTAGAGGAAACCTATCCTCAAGGCGTGGAGATTGATTGGATTGTAGATAGCACTTTTGGTGAAGTGTTGCGCCATAGTCCTTGTATTCATCATCTCATTGAAATCAATCTTAAAAAAGGCGGTATAAATGCTTTGCCTACTATCATTAAGAATCTAAAGGCACTTCCTGCTTATGATATACTCATTGATATGCAAGGATTAATCAAATCAGCATTATGTGGAAGTGTGCTAAAGAGTAAGCAATATTGGGGATTTGCGTGGGATTCTATAAAAGAACCTTTAGCAAGTCTTATTTATACGCATAAAGTGCATATTCCTTATGAGCAGCATATCTTAGAGCGTAATTTAAAACTTGTTTGCACTGCACTAGGGGCTAAAGATATAGATGAAACAAATCGTATGTATTATCATAATCGCGCTCAAGCTTTTGGTGTGAGTGAGGTAGATAATGAGCGTGTGTTAGAAATTTTTAGAACATTGCAAACTGACAAAGATTCTAAGAATATTTTACTCGTGCTTGAATCCTCTTTGGAGGCTAAAACTTACCCCTTGCATTTATTTATTCAAGTGATTCAACAACTTTTGGAGACAAATCCACATTTTAATGTGTTTTTACTATGGCATAGCACAAACAAGGCACAAAAGATTAAAGAGCATTTTGCTTCACAAAAAAATGTAATAGTGCTTCCACATCTTCATATAGGAGAGATTAAAGCATTAATACAAAAAATAGATTTACTTATTGGAGGAGATACGGGCATAACACATTTGGCGTGGGCTATGCAAAAAGATTCTTTAACGCTTTATGGCAATACACCAGCAGCTCGTTTTGCACTTGAAGGAAAAAATAACCGATTTTTAAGTGGAAGTGAGAATCCCTCCTATGCAAAAAATGATTTTTCTATTGCAAATATTCAGCCAAGCACTATTTGTGCTTGTGTAGAGGAGATTTTTGCAGCGGCTTATTGCACAAAATAATGTGCATTCTCACTCGTTACATTAAGGATATACAATGAGTTTAAGAGCAAAGATTGTTCAAGGCGTGATAAAAGTAATAGCAAATTGTATGGGCTATTATTTGGCAAAAATGCCCCATTGGCTTTTTGTGGGGCATATTAAAGCATTGGCATTGATAATGAGAATCTGTGATAGGAGACGCTTTAGGGACGCTAGGGCGAATTTGGATTTTGTATATGGCGCACAGATGAGCGAGGAACAAAAGCGCGCAATCATTAAAACTTGCTATGAAAATTTTGCCTTTGTGCTTTTAGAGACGATACGCGTATCATTTATTCCTTTAGAGCAGCACACGCAGCGATTTCGTTTTATTGATGAACATTATCTTTTAGATACTTTGCACAACGATAAGGGTGCAGTGGCGATTTCAGCGCATTATGGGTATTGGGAAGCCATAGCAAATGTGTTAGTGCCGCGTTATCCTTGGTGCAATATGGCTTCTTTAGGGAGATTGACAGCTTTTGATTCTATCAATCAAATGATAATTGAGCGCCGCGAGCTCCAAAATGCAAAATTCATTGACAAAAAAGGCGCATTCAAGCATTTGTTGAAATTGTATAGCAAAGAGAATCCGCTTGCAGGGATTTTGGTGGATCAAAATATCTCTGAAGATGAGGGTATATGGGTGGAATTTTTTGGCAAGAGGGCGACACATACAACCATTGCTTCAGTGCTCTCTCGGCGCTTTGGTGTGGGTATCGTGCCTATAATGATTAGCATAGGAGAGGGGTATAAAAATTTTGAAGTCCGATACTATCCACCAATTTATTGCGCAAAAAGCGAGGATAGTTCGGCGGATATACTCCAAGCTACACAAGCTCAAGCCAATGTCATTGAAGCGGCAATCAGGGCTAAGCCGCAAGATTGGTTTTGGTTTCATAAACGTTGGAAATCAGCTTATAAAGAAATTTATAATTCTTCAGCCCATTTTAAGCTTTAATTTTGTAATATCTCACTCCCATTTGATTGAGCTTCTAGTCTCTGTCTTCGGTAGGTTTTTTCACTCTGTTTTAGTTTTAGTTTTTTTGTGAATCTAAAATCCATAGGGTAGTGCCTCAACAAAGCTGCGATAAGATTTTCTACAAAATGGTTGTTCTTTATCAATATAATCATAATTTAGCTTTTAAGGTATCAAGCTTAAAGTTATTTTGATTGATTTGTATTTGGTATGATCTTTGACATCTAAGCAAGAAAGTTAAGTGATGCTTTTATGTTCTTATATAAAAATATAAAACAGACTTAAGTTTCTTAGTTCATTTTTATACAACTCATTTATGACTTTGAGACACAGAGATTTTATGATAATCATAGAATCTGTGCAATCTAGTCTTTGTGATTTTGTGATAATAACACTAAGAGATAAGGACAAACTTCTTAATGGAGATTGTGGCATTGGTTTCCTTTGACACAGGCTTTCATTATTTCATTTTATGGAGAGTTTGGGTCATTTTTTATCTTGGCTCAAACTCCTTACTTTTATGGAGAGTTTGATCCTGGCTCAGAGTGAACGCTGGCGGCGTGCCTAATACATGCAAGTCGAACGATGAATCTTCTAGCTTGCTAGAAGTGGATTAGTGGCGCACGGGTGAGTAATGCATAGGTTATGTGCCCTTTAGTCTGGGATAGCCACTGGAAACGGTGATTAATACTGGATACTCCCTACGGGGGAAAGTTTTTCGCTAAAGGATCAGCCTATGTCCTATCAGCTTGTTGGTGAGGTAATGGCTCACCAAGGCTATGACGGGTATCCGGCCTGAGAGGGTGATCGGACACACTGGAACTGAGACACGGTCCAGACTCCTACGGGAGGCAGCAGTAGGGAATATTGCTCAATGGGGGAAACCCTGAAGCAGCAACGCCGCGTGGAGGATGAAGGTTTTAGGATTGTAAACTCCTTTTGTTAGAGAAGATTATGACGGTATCTAACGAATAAGCACCGGCTAACTCCGTGCCAGCAGCCGCGGTAATACGGAGGGTGCAAGCGTTACTCGGAATCACTGGGCGTAAAGAGTGCGTAGGCGGGGTAATAAGTCAGATGTGAAATCCTGTAGCTTAACTACAGAACTGCATTTGAAACTGTTACTCTGGAGTGTGGGAGAGGTAGGTGGAATTCTTGGTGTAGGGGTAAAATCCGTAGAGATCAAGAGGAATACTCATTGCGAAGGCGACCTGCTGGAACATTACTGACGCTGATGCACGAAAGCGTGGGGAGCAAACAGGATTAGATACCCTGGTAGTCCACGCCCTAAACGATGGATGCTAGTTGTTGCCTTGCTAGTCAGGGCAGTAATGCAGCTAACGCATTAAGCATCCCGCCTGGGGAGTACGGTCGCAAGATTAAAACTCAAAGGAATAGACGGGGACCCGCACAAGCGGTGGAGCATGTGGTTTAATTCGAAGATACGCGAAGAACCTTACCTAGGCTTGACATTGATAGAATCTACTAGAGATAGTGGAGTGCCCTTCGGGGAGCTTGAAAACAGGTGCTGCACGGCTGTCGTCAGCTCGTGTCGTGAGATGTTGGGTTAAGTCCCGCAACGAGCGCAACCCTCGTCCTTAGTTGCTAGCAGTTCGGCTGAGCACTCTAAGGAGACTGCCTTCGTAAGGAGGAGGAAGGTGAGGACGACGTCAAGTCATCATGGCCCTTACGCCTAGGGCTACACACGTGCTACAATGGGGCGCACAAAGAGGAGCAATATCGCGAGGTGGAGCAAATCTCAAAAACGTCTCTCAGTTCGGATTGTAGTCTGCAACTCGACTACATAAAGCTGGAATCGCTAGTAATCGCAAATCAGCAATGTTGCGGTGAATACGTTCCCGGGTCTTGTACTCACCGCCCGTCACACCATGGGAGTTGTATTCGCCTTAAGTCGGGATACTAAATTGGTTACCGCCCACGGCGGATGCAGCGACTGGGGTGAAGTCGTAACAAGGTAACCGTAGGTGAACCTGCGGTTGGATCACCTCCTTTCTAGAGATGCGTTTAAGATATTTATTTATCTTAAACCACAGCTTATATGAATAGAAAAGATAAACTTAATGGACTTGCTTAGTTTTCAGAGATCTCCAAATAGTATCGCTTGAAATAGCAGGCTTTAGGGGCTTATAGCTCAGGTGGTTAGAGCGCACCCCTGATAAGGGTGAGGTCGGAGGTTCAAGTCCTCCTAAGCCCACCAAACGAAATTCTTTTTTATTCTTTTGAAAGAGTTTTCAAAGTTTTTTCGGTTATTACCTTTAGGTAACTCCTTTCAAAAACTTTTTAACAGCTTCCAAAATAATTAAAAAATAATTGCGTTTAAAATTATCAAGTTATTGAATTAATTATAGAAAATAGATTCTATAATTCAATATCATCTTAAGGGGAATTAGCTCAGCTGGGAGAGCGCCTGCTTTGCACGCAGGAGGTCAGCGGTTCGATCCCGCTATTCTCCACCACTGAATAAAAGTTTAATGCAAGGCTTATAGTCTTATATCTTTGCATTAGACTTTTAGTCTAAATGTTATTTGAAAATTTATTGTTAATAGCCTAAATAGTAATTAACTACAATTACGCGATATATTGTTTTATTGAATATAATACATTCAATAAGGCAGTATCCTTAGAAGTAAAAGCTTTTAAGGGCAGATGGTGGATGCCTTGGGTGATAGAGGCGATGAAGGACGTACTAGACTGCGATAAGCTATGGAGAGCTGTCAAGAAGCTTTGACCCATAGATTTCCGAATGGGGCAACCCAATACCTAGAGATAGGTATTACCTTTTAATGGAGCGAACCTAGCGAAGTGAAACATCTCAGTAGCTAGAGGAAAAGAAATCAAACGAGATTCTCCTAGTAGCGGCGAGCGAACGGGGAAGAGGGCAAACCAGTAGCTTGCTACTGGGGTTGAGGACTGCAATATCCACTTGAATAATTGAGCAGAAGTATTTGGAAAAATACATCACAGAGGGTGATAATCCCGTATGCGAAGGTTATTCATAGGTAGCAGTATCCAGAGTAGGTCAGGGCACGTGAAACCCGGACTGAAGCAGGGGAGACCACTCTCCAACCCTAAATACTACTATCACACCGATAGCGAACAAGTACCGTGAGGGAAAGGTGAAAAGAACCGCAGTGAGCGGAGTGAAATAGAACCTGAAACCATCTGCCTACAATCATTCAGAGCCCTATGATTTATCAGGGTGATGGACTGCCTTTTGCATAATGATCCTGCGAGTTGTGGTATCTGGCAAGGTTAAGCAAACGCGAAGCCGTAGCGAAAGCGAGTCTGAAAGGGCGTTTAGTCAGATGCTGCAGACCCGAAGCCAAGTGATCTATCCATGGCCAAGTTGAAGCGAGTGTAATAGCTCGTGGAGGACTGAACTCGTACCCATTGAAACGGGTTGGGATGAGCTGTGGATAGGGGTGAAAGGCCAAACAAACTTGGTGATAGCTGGTTCTCTTCGAAATATATTTAGGTATAGCCTCAAGTGATAGTAATAGGGGGTAGAGCTCTGATTGGGCTAGGGCTGCTCACCGCGGTACCAACCCCTGTCAAACTACGAATACCTATTGCCGTATCTTGGGAGTCAGGCGGTGGGTGATAAAATCAATCGTCAAAAGGGGAACAACCCAGACTACCAACTAAGGTCCCAAAGTTCTATTCTAAGTGGAAAATGATGTGAAGTTACTTAGACAACCAGGAGGTTGGCTTAGAAGCAGCCATCCTTTAAAGAAAGCGTAACAGCTCACTGGTCTAGTGATTTTGCGCAGAAAATATAACGGGGCTAAGATAGACACCGAAGTTGTAGATTGTGCTGATGCACAGTGGTAGAAGAGCGTTCGTATCAGCGTTGAAGGCATACCGGCAAGGAGTGCTGGAGCGATGCGAAGTGAGCATGCAGGAATGAGTAGCGATAAAAGTGGTGAGAATCCACTTCGCCGAAAGTCTAAGGTTTCCTACGCGATGCTCGTCATCGTAGGGTTAGTCGGGTCCTAAGACAAGTCCGAAAGGGGTAGTCGATGGAAAATGGGTTAATATTCCCATACCAACATAAGTGCGCGATGGGGGGACGCATAGGGCTAAATGGCGTTAGCTGATGGAAATGCTAATTTAAGAGCGTAGATTGGAGGAATGGAAAATCCGCCTCTGTATTCGAAACTCCAATAGCTTCAAGCGAGCTTCGGCTTAATTGGAGTGCCATTGATGCCGTCGTGCCAAGAAAAGCCTCTAAGTTTAGCTTATGTTGCCCGTACCGCAAACCGACACAGGTAGATGAGATGAGTATTCTAAGGCGCGTGAAAGAACTCTGGTTAAGGAACTCTGCAAACTAGCACCGTAAGTTCGCAATAAGGTGTGCCACAGCAATGTGGTCTCAGCAAAGAGTCCCTCCCGACTGTTTACCAAAAACACAGCACTTTGCAAACTCGTAAGAGGAAGTATAAGGTGTGACGCCTGCCCGGTGCTCGAAGGTTAAGAGGATTAGTTAGCCGCAAGGCGAAGCTTTGAATTGAAGCCCGAGTAAACGGCGGCCGTAACTATAACGGTCCTAAGGTAGCGAAATTCCTTGTCGGTTAAATACCGACCTGCATGAATGGCGTAACGAGATGGGAGCTGTCTCAACCAGGGATTCAGTGAAATTGTAGTGGAGGTGAAAATTCCTCCTACCCGCGGCAAGACGGAAAGACCCCGTGGACCTTTACTACAGCTTGGCACTGCCGATGGGAGCATTATGCGCAGGATAGGTGGGAGGCTTTGAAGTCTTCACTCTGGTGGAGATGGAGCCATCGTTGAGATACCACCCTTAATGTTTCTGTCTGCTAACTAGCTTGAGTTATCCTCAAGTAGGACAATGCCTGGTGGGTAGTTTGACTGGGGCGGTCGCCTCCTAAAAAGTAACGGAGGCTTGCAAAGGTTGGCTCATTGCGGTTGGAAATCGCAAGAAGAGTGTAATGGCATAAGCCAGCCTGACTGTAAGACAAACAAGTCAAGCAGAGACGAAAGTCGGTCATAGTGATCCGGTGATTCTGTGTGGAAGGGTCATCGCTCAAAGGATAAAAGGTACCCCGGGGATAACAGGCTGATCTCCCCCAAGAGCTCACATCGACGGGGAGGTTTGGCACCTCGATGTCGGCTCATCGCATCCTGGGGCTGGAGCAGGTCCCAAGGGTATGGCTGTTCGCCATTTAAAGCGGTACGCGAGCTGGGTTCAGAACGTCGTGAGACAGTTCGGTCCCTATCTGCCGTGGGCGTAGGAAAGTTGAGGAGAGCTGTCCCTAGTACGAGAGGACCGGGATGGACACGCCACTGGTGTACCAGTTGTTCTGCCAAGAGCATCGCTGGGTAGCTACGCGTGGATGTGATAACCGCTGAAAGCATCTAAGCGGGAAGCCAACTCCAAGATAAACTTTCCCTGAAGGTCGCAGCAAGACTAGCTGCTTGATAGGGTAGATGTGTAAGCATAGTAATGTGTTTAGCTGACTACTACTAATAGACCGCTTGGCTTTTCTTTTAAGATACTGCCTTATTGAGTGTATAGCACTTTTGCTTTAAGCAAAGATTCAATAAGAATAAAGTGTGATTGTAGGATAGAATCTTTACAAGCATTTAAGATTCTATAAATTGCTATTAAAGGCTTTGGCAATAACAACATAATAGAAAAATGGAAATAAGGACAAATTGTCTTGTCTTTATTTCCCTTTTTCTTGTGTTTATAGAGAGGAGGCAACACCCAGCTCCATTCCGAACCTGGCAGTTAAGCTTCTCTTCGCCGATGATACTGCATCTTTCAGGTGTGGGAATGTAGGTCAATGCAGGGATAGGGAACACTTCTTTTACCTTACGAATTTATAATCCGCTTTTGCACGATAATCAATACTTGTGATAAGAATTAATTAATATTAAAAGACTCTTAATTTCATATATGCTAGAATCTACTCTTATCTTTGAACTTAATCTATACTTCTTAAATATATGCTATAAAGGAGCAACTTTGCGCTTAATAAATCTTATAAAAACTTATAATCAAGAAATTACATTGAGCTTATTTTGTGCTGGTATCATATTCTATGGAATAGGTGGCTCTATTGGTAAAACCTTTTTCTTATTTTTCGCCCTATATTTAGCTCTTGTTCATAGGTATATATAGGTATATATATGAAGAAAATCCTACTCACAATCGGTGATATAAGCATTACAGGTGGGGCTGAACGAGTTGTTGTGAATCTTGCTAATGCTTTAAGTGAAAAAGGACACAATGTTGAGATTCTAAGTTTTTATCAGACAAATGAGACTTTGCCTTATCACATAGATGAAAATATAAAACTTCACTTTTGGCATAATATTTCAGAATCTACCTTGCGAGAGCAAATGTGCCGCAATAAGCTCTCCAAAATTTATTATAAAAATGCCTATAAATTTATGCTTAGCTTGCGGGTATATCGCACTTACGCACACTTTGATAGCATTATTGCAAATGATAGCACTTATATACCTTTTATCAAACACAAATGGGCGCGATATATAAGGCTTATTCATTTAAATTTTGGCGTATATAATAGACGAAATAATTTTTTTCACACCCTCATTATCCTCTCTGCCAAAGAACTTTCTCTATGGCAGAGCTATCGCAATAATGTCAAAGTCATTCCTAATTTTTTACCTGCTCTCCCTACCAAAAGCACAGATACTACACAAAAGAGAATCTTATCAGTTGGGCGAATGGATAGGGGCGACCAAAAGGGCTTCTTGCGCCTCATTGATATTTGGGCTTTAGCGCAAAAGAGACTGCAATCATCTATGCCCCCCCCCCCATTACATTCTTGGCAGCTTATCATTGTGGGTGAAGGCGAGATGAAAACACAAATAGAATCTAAAATTAAAGAAAAGAATCTACAAGATTCTATACTTTTAAAACCCTTCACTCAAAATATAGAATCTGAATACCTCAATGCAAGTATTTATGCAATGAGCAGTCATTATGAGGGATTTCCTATGGTGCTTTTGGAATCTTGTTCCTTTGGATTATGCCCTATTGCCTTTGATATTAAAACAGGTCCAAGTGAGATTATAGAAGATTCTAAAACCGGCTTTCTTGTGCAAGATAATGATTTACAAGGTTTTGCAGATAAACTCATAGAATTAATGAGTGATGAATCTAAGCGCAAAACTCTAGGTGAGGCAGCAAAGATAAGAGTAACACAAAGATTGAGTAAGCAAGCCATTATGCCCTTGTGGGAGGAGGTATTAGGTGGGAAGTGAAATAATGTTTTATATCATCGTGCCTATTTTTAATGTAGAGCATTACTTAAGAAAATGCCTAGATTCACTCCTTGCGCAGAGCTATACGCAATGGAGAGCAATTTTAATCAATGATGGTAGCACGGATTCAAGCAATGCTATCATTAATGAATATGCAAAAAGTGATAATCGCTTTACTCTTTTATCTCAAGACAATCAAGGGCAAGCAGTAGCGCGCAATAGGGGATTAGAATGTGTAAGAGAACTTATCTCTACTCTACCCCCCCCCCACTTGGCTTAAAAGATTCTCATCTAGCGCATTATATTGTCTTTTTAGATTCTGATGATTATTTAGAATCTGATGCTTTGGCGCATAGTTATGATATATTGAGGCAAGAGAGCGTTGATGTGCTAGTGTATAGTGTTATTGCCGCTAGAAAGTCTGATACTTATGCGCGTGTAAAATTTGATTACACAATATTTCCCCTCAATCTTGCAGGTTTATATACTCCAAAAGATTTGATTGTAGCACTTGGAGGGTATCGTATTATAACGACAATAGGAGGGTTTGTCTGCAAAGCCTCTGTGGCATTTGAAAACAATCTTTCTTTTATCCCGCACATTATCTATGAGGACATCGCTTTTTGCACGCAAGCAGTATTACGATGTAAAACTCTGTATATAAGCCACAAGCAGATATATAATTATGTATTTTCTCCCAATTCCACTATGCGTGGGCAATTACAAAGAGATAAATGGATAAAAATTACATATAGCTACTTTATTACTTTGGACTTTTTTAAGCAAGCTTTGTTGGAGAGTAGTGATGATGTATTGAGGGAGTATTATCATCGTACTTGCCTAGATATAGCTAAAAGGTTAATGCGATCTTTGCAATTTGTAGGCTACACGCAAGAGCTAGGCTTTAATAAGCAAGATTTAGCACCATTTTTGCCCTACATAAAAGGAAAATATCGTATTTGTTATCATTTTCCTAGAATTTATGGATTTCCCAAAAGATGTCGCCTTGCATTCAAACAATGGTTAGAATCTTTGAGCTCAAATCACATATAAATAATAATGGAACACTACTTGCTTCTAGTCTGTAAAATTTAATTCAAAGGACTGAATATGAAAAGTAATTTGCTTAAAGGTTCAATCATTGCAAGTTTTGCTGTGTTTGCATTGAGTGGATGCGGAGATTTGTTTAATGTTGGCGATGGATCAGGTGGAGCGAATAATGGATTAATCCCGCCAAGTGCAAGCAATCAGCCTGCATATTCGCCTATCCAAGCACCTACTTATCCACCAATGCCCGGATATAATACTAATCCTAACCTACTTTCTAAAAATCCTAAAATCAACACTCTTGTAGTAGAAAAGGTTGAAGTGCCCGGTCTCAACAAAGGTAATCTTGAGCCAAAATTTGATAGAGATGACGAATACATCGGAAGAGGAGGGAGCAATAATATTCCCAACTCTCCAATGCTTACACCAGAGAATGAAATTACTTTGAGTGCGGTTGGGATAGGCGTCTCTCCTGAAAACTCTCTCTCTCCCTCACAAGCTTTTGCTATGGCAAAAAGAGCAGCGATTGTAGATGCGTATCGTCAAATTGGTGAAAAAATGTATGGTATTAGAGTGAATGCACAGGATACGGTGCGTGATATGATGCTCCAAAGTTCAACGATAAAAACAAAAGTGCAAGCTCTTATTCGGAACGCTGAAGTGCTTGAAACCGTGTATAAAGATGGCTTGTGTCAAGTCAATATGGAGTTAAAGCTTGATGGTAGAATCTGGCACAGGATTCTTTCTAACGCACGAGCCTAGTATATATAAATGCTAAGGCACATAATGAGCGTGATATTTGGCATTTTTAAGCGAATACTTTTAGGCACTTCTCTTGTGCTGCTCCCTCTTTTCCTCGCTTCTTGTGCGTGGTTTGAGGGTTTGCAAAATCCTGATATTAATCCCAATGAACCACCGGTTTTAGAACCCACAAAGTTTAAAATTCTTCTTATTGATACTCCACGTGTAAAGTTTTATGATTTTGCTTCATTGAAATATAATAAATCAAATAAGGATCTTACGATTGAGCTTTATAAGCTTGGTAAGCCTGTTGGGAAGATTGTTATCACAAAAAAAGAAGTATGTATGGGCAAAGAATGCACTTCTAAATGGATAGCAGCACGTGCATTATTTGGTGAAGTGAGTTACCCTAATTTATTTAGTGATATTGTAAGCGCACGAGATATTTTTGATGGCGATGGAAAGCGCGTGGGCAACAATGGTGCATTTGTGCAATGGTTTGTGCGCGGCGGACAAGAATTTTATTATGAACGAAGTAAAAACAAAGTGCTTTTTAAAAATATTACACTGAATATCACTATAGGCGTTGAAGATTATATCCCTCAAAATCCATAATGCATTAAAGCAATCTTTGCTATTTTTTGGGTATAATCGCGGTTTTACTCAAATCGCACAAGGTAAGCAGATGAAACATTTTCTCACTCTGAATGATTTTAACAGAGATGAACTTCTAGCAATGATTGATGTTGCCCTAGAACTTAAATATGAATCTTTGCATATTGGTAACAAACCCTATCTTAAGGGTAAAGTTTTGGCGATGATTTTTGAAAAAAGTTCTACGCGCACACGAGTAAGCTTTGAGAGTGGGATATTTCAATTAGGCGGACAGGGCATATTTCTCTCTCATAAGGACATACAGCTTGGGCGTGGCGAACCTATCAAAGATACTGCACGAGTGATTAGCTCAATGGTGGATATGATAATGATGAGGACAGGCGAGCATAGTAGATTAGAAGAGTTTGCAGAGTATTCATCTGTGCCTGTTATTAATGGTTTAAGCGATGATTTTCACCCTGTGCAGCTTATTGCGGATTATCTTACAATGGTGGAATGTGGTATTTATCTTCAGCATAGCAATCCTCTTTATCCTCAAGGAGGACAAGAGGGTAGAAAGCCTATTGTAGCTTACATTGGCGATGGCAATAATATGGCGCATTCGTGGATTAATCTTGCGGCAATTCTTGGTTTTGAATTGCATATTGCTTCACCTGCACAATATGCGCCAAAGGCAGATATTATCACAAAAGCACAGCATATATGCGCCCAAAGCGGAGGCGTGATTACACTTACAGATAATGCACAGGAGGCAGTAAGTGGTGCAAATGTCGTAGTTACTGATACTTGGGCATCAATGGGACAAGAAGAGCAAAAAGAAGAGCGCAAGTATGCTTTTGCCCACTTTTGTGTAGATGAATCTATGATGAGTTATGCGCAAAAAGATGCTATTTTTTTGCATTGTCTTCCTGCATATAGAGGACAAGAGGTGAGTGAAGCCGTGCTTGAGGGCGCACAAAGTAGAGTATTCCAAGAAGCCCAGAATCGTCTTCACGCGCAAAAAGGTATTATGCTTTATCTTGCGCGTATAAATCAGATTCCGCTTATGAGTGTGGAGTAAATATGAAAATATCAGAACAAGAAAAATGGCAATCAGGCGAGAATCTTGGTATTTTGCGCAAACTTGAGGATAACACAATGCTTCTAGCTATGGAAAGTGGAGGGTTTTCAAAGGAGGATTTGTGGTTTTTGCAAGATGAGCAGGGTGAAGAATATGTCGTATTTCCTCAAAAATTATTTGTTCAGCTCCTCTCACATATCAAAAATATCCAAGAAGAAAAGCTTGTGATGAGATTAGAAAAAGATATTGTCTCACAAATGCCTATTGACTTTGATGATGCAATGGCAGTGGCAAAAAATGCTTTAGAATCTTTGCGCTTAAATGATGGAAATTTGCCAGAGGTTAATACAACTACTCTTGCTAAAGACATTAAAAAGCGTTATCCTAATTTGTTTTTTGATATTGATTATTTGCGCAAATCCAAATAAGAGGAGTAAAGACATTGAGTAGTGCAAATGAAAAAATTGATTTTGGGGCATTTGTAAAGTATTCAAAATCGGGTCCTCGCTACACGAGTTATCCCACAGCAGTAGAATTTAAAGAATCTTGGAATGAGCAAGCCTACATTCAGGCACTCTCTCGGGCAGATTCTATGCCAAACTTGCCATTTTCAATTTATGTGCATTTGCCTTTTTGTCGCTCTGCGTGTTATTATTGTGGTTGCAATGTGGTTTATACAAGCAAAGAGGAAAAAAAGCAACGTTATATTGAGTATTTCAAAAAAGAAATTGCGCTTTTGGCACGATATATGGATACTACGCGCGAAGTTGTGCAATTTCATTTTGGTGGCGGCACACCTACTTTTTTTAATGCTAAGGAACTCCAAGAGATTATCAGTATTATTCGTGGCACTTTCACGCGTTTTTCACCCACTGCAGAAATAAGCTGCGAGATTGACCCGCGCTTTTTTGTCAGAGAGCAAATGGCAGTATTAAAAGAGAATGGATTTAATCGCTTAAGTTTTGGTGTGCAAGATTTTGAGGAAAAGGTGCAAGAGGCTGTGCATAGAAAACAAAGCGTGGAATTAGTAAGTGCCGCCATTACTCTTGCGCGTGAATTTGGCATTAATTCTGTTAATTTTGACCTTATTTATGGACTGCCTTTTCAAAATGAGCAAACTTTTGCCCGCACACTTGAAAAGGTTGTGCAATTAAGTCCTGATAGATTGGCTATTTTTAATTATGCTCATTTGCCGTGGATGAAAAAAACAATGCGCAAAATTGATGAAACTACACTCCCCTCTCCTGCGCAAAAATTAGAGATTCTCAAAAATACGATAAGTTTTTTGCAAAAGCAAGATTATGCGATGATTGGAATGGATCATTTTGCTAAAAAAAGCGATGAACTCTATCTTGCTAAGCAACACAACCAGCTTCGCCGCAATTTTCAAGGCTACACTACGCGTGGATTCTCGCAAACTATTGGTATTGGACTTACAAGCATAAGTGAGGGATTAGATTATTATTCGCAAAATTATAAAGATATGAATGCGTATGAGAGTGCGCTTGATAATGGGAGATTGCCTGTGGAGCGAGGCGTAAAGCTTACAGATGAGGATATTTTGCGTAAAGAAGTGATTATGGGGCTTATGAATAATCTTTGCCTTGATTTTTCAGATATAGAATCTAAATTTGGCATTGATTTTAAAGCACATTTTGCCCCCGAGCTAGAATCTTTGCGTGAATACGAGGAAATAGGCTTAGTGCAGCTTACACCTCAAGGTATTAGCACTTCTCCAACAGGTGGTATGCTTATCCGCAATATTGCTATGGCTTTTGATGCCTATCTTTGTGCGCATAGCGATACAAAACGTTTTAGCAAGACTATTTAGGAGGCAATAGTGCTTGATTTGCAAAATGTGGCGAATGCGTGTGTGAAATGTGGAAAATGTATCCCACATTGCACTATTTATATGGTAAATCGTGATGAAGTTACTTCGCCACGCGGTTTTTTAGATTTGCTTGGAGCTTATAAACGCGGCGATATAGAGCTAGATTCACAAAGCCGCGATATTTTTGAATCTTGCTTTTTATGCACGACTTGCGTTACGCATTGTCCCTCAAGTCTGCCCGTTGATGTGGCAATAGAATCTGTGCGCGTAGATATTGCCCAAAAATATGGGATTGCGTGGTATAAGAGAGCCTATTTTTTTCTGCTTCGTCATCGCAAGATAGCGGATTTTGTGTTTTCATTGATGCACTTTGTTATGCCCTGCGCTTTTAAGGAAGAGAATGGGCGGTGGATTAGTCGCTTTAAGCTTTTTAAGAATCACAAAGGGGCAATGGCAAAGCGCTCTGTATTCCCTCTATGGCGAAAGTCGTTTTTACAAACTTATCAAGGTGAGATTACCCCAAGTAATCAAAATCCCCCACCAAATGCCCTCAAACATAATAGAGTAGCGATTTTTATTGGCTGCTTGAGTAATTATAATTATGTAAATGTAGGCAAAAGTTTGCTTGAGATTCTAAGTCATCTTGGCATTAAGGCATTTGTGCCACATTTACAGGAGTGTTGTGGCGCACCTGCATTTTTTACAGGCGATATACACAGCGTGGTGTATTTGGCAAAAAAAAATATTGAATATTTTGAGAGTTTTTGGGAGAGTATTGATGCGATGATTATCCCGGAGGCAACTTGTGCGGCAATGATTAAAAAAGATTGGATTCACGCATTGAGTGCTGATAGGAGCAATAGTGAATATGTAAAGCGACTTCAAAAGCTTTTGCCAAAAATTGATATGGCAAGCTCGTGGCTTTATCATCACACGCCATTGCAACGCATACTGCCAGACACTTTTGCACAAGAGAGCATTACTTATCACGACCCTTGCCACGCGCGTAAAGTGCTTGGTATTTTTAAAGAGCCACGCGCACTTTTAGGAAAAAGTTTTGTCTTAAAAGAGATGAGTGATTCTGCAAGATGTTGTGGTTTTGGAGGGATTAGTATGCAAAGTTCGCATTATGCTCTCACACTTAAAGCAGGGGAGGCAAAGGCAGATATGATAGAATCTAGTGGAGCACACATTGTAAGCGCTGAATGTGGTGCTTGTCGTATGCAGCTTGATAATGCTTTGACACAAATAGATTCTAAAGTGCGCTTTGCCCACCCTTTAGAACTTATTGCTAAAGCCCTTAAGGGTGCAAGATAAATAATTTGAGTGATAAAATTTATATTTTGCTATATTTGGCAAATTTTAAATAAAATTCACATCATTTTATAAGGATTTTGATATAATTTCACAAAGAATGCGTGCTAACATATAGCCTTTATTTTTAAGGTAAGGACTTGGAATGAATGAACTCTTGCTTCAAACGATTGATAATCTGCCCCCTTTGCCTGAAACAGTAATGAAATTACAGCGGTATATAGATTCTGCTGGCGAAGATGTGCAGGTGCAAGGCGTGGTAGATATTATTTCCAAAGACCCGCTTTTGACAGGGGATTTGCTCCGTTTGGCAAACTCGCCTTATTATGGATTTTCGCGTGAAATCTCTACACTCAATCAAGTTGTATCACTGCTTGGGGTGAGTAGTGTCAAAAATGTTGCTATTGCAAATTCTTTACGCAGTGGTTTTAAGATTGATGTCTCGCCCTATGGATTAGATACACAAGATTTTTTGGGCAATAGTGCCAAAGAGGCAGATTTTATTTCAGAGTGGTTTCGCGAAACGGATAAAAAACTCTCTCAATTACTCGCACCTTGTGCTATGCTTTTGCGTTTGGGAATGATTTTATTTGCTAATACGCTTATTCAAAGCGGCAAGGACAAAGCATTTCTCTCTTCACTCAAAGAAAGCAATTTTGCCGATATTAGCTCTGTAGAGAGTGAATTTTGCGGGTTAGACCATCTCTCGTTTTTGGGATTCTTATTTGATTATTGGAAATTTGATGAAGTGCTTATACAAACCACTGCTTATATTACTATGCCCCACGCTGCCGCTGATGAGGTGAAGCAAAATGCTTATGCACTTGCTATTATTAATAAAGTGTTTGAGCCCTATCAGGGTGGAAGCCCTTATAATATGCACGAAGCAGTCGCGTTGATTAAAGAGGCAAAGGCAGAGGGCATTAGCTTTGATATGGATAGATTCGTTGAAATCTTGCCTGCCCAAGCGCGAATCAATCTTAATAAGCAAGTTGAGAATGAATAGATTGAAAGCCGCAGTTTTTTTGTGGTGTATTTTCTTTTTTTGGTTGTGAGAATAAAAGCGATATACAAGAGAGATATTTAGAATCCACCCAAAAATCTATGGAACAGCCCTCACTTGAGCCCACTGATGATAACAATATTCAAAATCCGCAATTGCTTACCTTGCTTGATAAATTTGGATTTTGGGGCTTTGATTTTCACATACAAAATCATACGCCATTAGGCGATTGTATTGATTATGTCTTTATGACCACACATAAGGATACGCACACGATACAAGAGCACTGGTGATGCAGAATTTATTATATATTTAAAGCTAAAAAACGAATATACAACACTTGATATGTATCTTGCATATAGTAAAGAGGGAGAAGATAGCGGCAAAGTAAGAATCTTTACTCCTACTAGTTTATATCCCACTGGTGGGTATTATTGGGGTAGCTATAAAGTAGCAGATTGATAGT